>NZ_JAANBJ010000008.1:0-147520 GCF_011394325.1 Staphylococcus sp. 11007852
AAAGGGTTTCTTCTTTTTAAAATATTATTCCCATTCGATTGTGCTTGGTGGTTTTGATGTGATGTCATAAACAACACGATTGACGTGATCTACTTCATTCACGATACGTGTTGAGATTTTTTGTAGAACTTCCCAATCGATACGTGCAAAGTCACTTGTCATACCATCAATTGACGTTACGGCGCGTACACCGACTGTGTAGTCATACGTACGGTAGTCTCCCATTACACCTACGGAACGGATATCTGGTAATACTGTAAAGTATTGCCAAATGTCACGCTCTAAGCCTTCTTCACGGATGACTTGGCGTAAAATCGCATCGGATTCACGTACGATTTCTAATTTTTCTTCTGTAATTTCACCAAGGACGCGGATACCTAATCCTGGACCTGGGAATGGTTGTCTCCAAACGAGGTGTTCTGGAATACCTAATTCGATACCTAATGCACGTACTTCATCTTTGAATAACGTGTTGATTGGTTCGATTAATTCGAATTCCATGTCTTCCGGTAAGCCACCTACGTTATGGTGAGATTTGATTGTTTGTGCTGTTTTTGTACCTGATTCGATGACGTCTGTGTACAGTGTACCTTGCGCTAAGAAGTCTACACCTTTTAATTTTGATGCTTCATCATCAAAGACGTATACGAATTCGTTACCGATAATTTTACGTTTTTGTTCAGGATCTGATACGCCTGCAAGTTTTGACATGAAACGGTCTTGTGCGTTTACACGAATAATATTCATGTTGAAACCTTCACCGAATTGTTCCATTACCATGTCGCCTTCACCTTTACGTAAAAGACCGTGGTCAACGAAGATACATGTTAATTGATCCCCTATCGCTTTGTGTAATAATACCGCAACTACAGAGGAGTCTACCCCACCGCTCATTGCGCAAAGCACGCGACGGTCGCCGACTTTTTCACGGATTTTTTCGACTTCGATATCGATGAAGTTTTCCATCGTCCACTCGCCTGTACAGTTACATACGCGACGTACAAAGTTACGTAATAAGTCATTACCAAATTCTGTATGACGCACTTCTGGGTGGAATTGTACACCGTAGATACGACGTGATTTGTCTTCGATGGCCGCATATTGTGTGCTTGGGCTATCTGCAATGACTTCAAAGCCTTCTGGAATTTCGATGACTTTATCAGAGTGACTCATCCATACCGTTTGTTCTTCTGGTAAACCGAAGAATAACTCGTCTGATTTTGCGTTGATCGTCGCTTTTCCGTATTCACGTTCGTTCGCGCGCTCAACTTTACCGCCTAATAATTTTGTTGTTAATTGCATACCGTAACAAATACCTAAAACAGGAATGCCTAAGTTGTAGATTTCTGTATCAATAGTAAACGCATCTTCTGCGTAAACAGAGTTTGGTCCACCTGATAAAATAATCCCTTTTGGATTCATTTTTTTAATTTCTTCAATTGAAATTTCGTGGTCGTGTAATTCACTGTACACGCCCATTTCACGAATACGACGTGTAATCAGTTGGTTATACTGACTTCCGAAGTCTAGGACAAGAATGAGTTCTTGTTCTTTTGCCATTTCCATAATGTGTACTCCTTTATCCCTTAGAATGAGTAGTTTGGTGATTCTTTTGTGATTTGAACATCATGTGGGTGGCTTTCTGCTAGACCTGCAGCACTCATTTTTGTAAATTGTGCTTCTTCACGTAACGTTTCTAAGTCTTTTGAGCCTGTGTAACCCATACCGCTCTTCACGCCACCAATTAATTGATAAATCGTATCTTGTAATGGTCCTTTGTAATCAATACGTCCTTCAACACCTTCTGGAACGTACTTTTTAGGTGTTTTATCTTCTTGGAAGTAACGATCGTTAGAACCACTCGCCATTGCACCTAATGAACCCATACCGCGGTAAACTTTGTATTGACGTCCTTGGAACATTTCAACTAAACCTGGGCTCTCTTCAGTACCAGCAAGTAAGCTACCAAGCATAACCGCATGTCCGCCTGCCGCAAGGGCTTTTACGATATCACCAGAGAATTTAATACCGCCGTCTGCGATAATTGTTTTACCATGGTTTTTCGCTTCTGTCGCACAGTCGTAAATTGCTGTGATTTGAGGCACACCGACACCTGCTACAACACGTGTTGTACAAATTGAACCTGGTCCGATACCCACTTTCACAACATCTGCACCTGCTTCAAACAATGCTTTAGTTGCTGCAGCTGTCGCAACGTTACCTGCGATCACTGTTACTTCAGGATATGTTGCTTTGATTTCTTTCACTTGATTGATAACACCTTGTGAATGACCGTGTGCCGTGTCAATCACTAATGCGTCAACACCCGCTTCTACAAGTTTTTCAGCACGAATGCTTGTATCTTTAGCGATACCAATCGCCGCTGCTACGATAAGACGACCGTGGCTGTCTTTTGCCGCATATGGATATTCGTTCACTTTCTCGATATCTTTAATCGTGATGAGGCCTTGTAAAATACCATCTTCTACTAATGGAAGTTTTTCAATTTTGTGGTCTTGTAAAATCTTCTCAGCTTCTTCAAGTGTTGTACCTACTGGTGCTGTCACTAAGTCTTCTTTAGTCATAACATCAGAAATTTTGATTGAGAAGTCTTCAATAAATCTTAAATCACGATTTGTTAAAATGCCGACAAGTTTGCGTGATTCTCTATTGTCTACAATTGGCACACCTGAAATACGATATTTACCCATTAATGCTTCAGCTTCATATACGCTTTCTTCTGGTGTTAAATAAAATGGGTCTGTAATTACGCCATTTTCAGAACGTTTTACTTTTTGTACTTCATCTGCTTGGCGCTCGATGCTCATATTTTTATGAATCACACCTAAGCCACCTTGACGTGCCATAGCGATCGCCATTTTTGATTCTGTTACCGTATCCATACCTGCTGATACAATAGGTATATTTAATTGAATACGTTCTGAAAGTTTAACGCTTAAATCTACTTCTTTCGGTAATACATTTGATTCTGCTGGAATTAGTAATACATCATCAAACGTTAGTGCTTCTTTAACAAACTTGTTTTCCCACATTTTTCGTATAGCCTCCATTCAAATTGATAGTTATATTATTTCACATTTTCTTCGTTTTGTTGATAGTTTAGACCATTAAAAAATAAATTCAATATAATCGCGGAAATTGTTCCTAAAACGATACCATTTTGAGTAAACCATGTAAATTGATCACCGAGTGCTTTAAAGGCTTCTGGAACGGCAGTAATCCCCGCCCCTAATCCGACTGAAATCGCGATGATTAACAAATTGTTTTGGTTTTTGAAATTAATGTCACCGAGGATGCGGACACCATAAGCCATCACCATACCAAACATCGCTAACATCGCACCACCTAAGACAGACAATGGAATAATATTCGCAAGTGCGCCAATTTTAGGTATGCATCCGCAAATGATAAGCATGATGACCATGCCGTAAATGACGTCATTTTTCTTTGCGCCTGACAATGATACAAGACCGACATTTTGAGAATACGCGGTATACGGAAAGGCATTAAAAATGGCACCTAACGTAATCGCAATCCCTTCTGCCATATAACCTTTTCTAAAATCTTTGCGTTCGAGTGTGCGCCCTGTAATTTGACTTAATGCATGATAAACCCCTGTAGATTCAATCAAACTGACGAGTGCAACAATGAAAAAGACGACAATGGCGCCAAAATCAAATGCAAAACCGTCAAAGCGGAATGGGCGTGGTAATTCAAACCAATGGGCTTGACCCACTTGGGCGATATCCACAAGTCCTAAGAAACTTGCGATCACTGTCCCACTCACTAATCCTAATAAAATGGCAATAGATTTAATAAAACCTGTCGCAAAACGTTGAATGACTAAAATGATGATGAGTGTCGCAAAACCAAGTAAAATATGCTTCGGTGAACCGTAATCTTTGGCACCTTGCCCTCCAGCAATATAATTCATTGCGACTGGCATTAACGTAATACCGATAATGGTTACGACACTTCCCGTCACAACTGGTGGAAAAAGACGCACAAGATAAGCGAAAAATGGTGCGATGATAATGACCAAAAGCCCTGATGCGAAAAGTGAACCGTACAAGACGTCTACCCCTTTAGACTGCCCAATCATAATCATTGGCGCAACAGCAGTAAACGTACATCCTAACACGACCGGGAGTCCTATTCCGACCCCGCGGTACACTTGTAAAAATGTCGCAACACCACACATAAAAATATCGACAGTAACAAGAAATGCGATTTGTTCAGGGGTGAATTTTAAACTTGTTCCTACAATAATAGGTACAAGAATGGCACCCGCATACATAGCTAAGAGATGTTGTAAACTTAATAGAAATCTTTTCATTATGCTTGATCTCCAACTAATGTAATTTTGTTGCCTTTAAGAGAGCCAATTTGACACAATGACGATACATTGAGTCCTGCTTCTTCAAGACGTGTACGTCCTTGTTGGAAGCTTTTTTCTACTAATATCCCAACTCCTACAGTTGTCGCGTTCGCTTGTTGTACGAGACGGTGTAGCCCAAGTGCGGCTTCGCCATTCGCTAAAAAATCATCGATAATGAATACGCGGTCATCAGGTGATAAAAATTCTTCTGAAATGATGACGGTACTCGTTTTATTTTTCGTAAATGAATGCACATCTGTTTGATAGAAACCTTTATTCAATGTGCTCGGTTTTGCTTTTTTCGCAAATAGACAAGGGACATCAAAATGTAAAGCTGCCATAATGGCCGGGGCAATACCTGAGGCTTCAATCGTTAAGATTTTTGTGACGTTTTCATGCGCAAATTGTTCATGAAAGACTTTTCCTATCTCGTGCATCAGTTCAGCATCAATTTGATGATTTAGAAAACCATCCACTTTTAAGATTTTTTCATCAATGACAACGCCATCTTCAATGACTTTGTTTTTTAACCTTTCCACTTCGGTTCCTCCTCAATTTTGGTCAAGATAATAAAAAAGCCCAAAACTTCAGAATATAGTTTTAGGAACGAGTAAGTGAAATACAGTTGTAAGTGTGACACGTTTTATAATCCCTATTCATTCAACAAACTAGTCATAGCGTTCACTTTAATACGTGTGTCATTGACATGAATTGGGTGAGACATAAAAGGTATCACTAAAAATATCATTGAAATCATGAAACACATGACAAAATGATACAAAGCATTACATTGATTTTCATTTACTCATAGTCACATTGTTTAAGGCAACGTGGTAGAAACTTCCAAAGCCATATTCTTCAGATTATATGAGTGCGTATAAATTATTTAATGATAATAGCAAATTTGAAGTTAATACGCAATACCGTCGCGTCAAATCAATTATTTTCAGAAATTTATGTAAATTAATTGCAGAATACCCTTCTTAAGGGCAACATTATTATGGAAGCGCAATCATAAATTTGTTAATTAAATGCCGTAAATTTGTTATGATTATCTTATAGGTATCAAACGGTTAATTGCGATATAACATGGGTAAAACTAATATGAATATTAAAAACGGAGGCGTCGATTATGGCAGATTTTAAAGTAGCACGCACAGAAGAAGATGCAATTGAAGTCGTAGATTCTTTTTTACGAAACGGTTATAAGGAATCAGAAATCGTAGTCATTAGTAAAGAAAAATTAAAAACAGATCGATTCAATGATTGTCAAATTCAACACAAATCGACTAACGGTACGATCAGTGACAAATTTATGCGTATGTTTATTGGTGAGGATGCTGAAGGTGCCGCTTTAAGTCGTTATAACTTTGGTGAAGAACAAACTGAAGATTTAAAACAAGACTTAAACAACAATAAAATTGTAATCGTTGTTCAAAAAGATACAACGAAACATGGTGAAGTAACACAAAATAACGCAGCCTATATTGAACCTTCAACGGATACACATAAGCCGTCTGAACATAAAGGCGATATCGAGTGAAATTCAAATCATTCATAATGATGAATTTTTGGGGCTAGGACATTGTAAAATGTTCTAGTCCTTTTTATATGAAAGCGCCAGTCTACTACGCCTGTTTTTAACTATCTGTGCTATACTGTTATCAATCAAGAGAGGTGAACGTAATGAAATTTGTACAAATAAAATCTACCCAAGATCAATGGTATGAACCCGCACTCGATTTTTATATGGATAAATTAGATCCCCTCGTAACAGAAGACGAATCTGTCTTTGTGCAATCTTTAAAAACTGAAAAAACACACAATGATTACGTTTTTCTAGTCGGCATTGAAGACAATCGTGTGGTGAGTTTTGCGACAGCACATTATGAAGCAACAACTAACACAGGCTTCATTGTCTATTTAATCGCAGAACCTGGTGCAGAACAGGAAACATATTTAGCTATGATGCTAGAAGAAGTGGAAAAAGGCATTAATCGATTATCTAATCAATTGCACGGACGCGATGTGAACTTCTTTATGTTTGAATCAACGCTCGAAAATCCAGATGTCGATGCCAAAACAGCAGAAGACATCGCGTTTCGACGTCATTTCTTAACACATCATGGTTATGAAAAACAAACGCAAATCCCTTATATTCAACCTTCATTAGACCGTAAAGGAAAACCTGTACCTCTTGATTTATATATCAAAGCAAACATTCCTTTAACGAAAGATATCTACGGTACAAGTGTAAAATCGTGCTATATTTTGAAATACGTCTTTGCTAATCGCATTCCAAGACGTGTGATTTATCCACTATTAATAAAAATGAATTTGAGTAAAGATATGAATACGTAAGCCCTTGAAATCCAGTCTTAAAGCCGTTACAATAAGGTAGAGGTAAGACTGACGGGTCACTGAACTCAGGCTACCGTAAGTCTAAAATGACTGACAGAAAGGATTTATGAACATGCTAACAAAAGAGTTTGCACAGAAATCAGAGCTTAGTGAAAAGCAAGTGCGCAAAATTGTACAGCACCTAGAAGAACGTGGCTACCAGTTGAAAAAAACGGAATACCGTGGACGTGAAGCAACGGATTTCCAAGAAGAAGACATTGAATTATTCCAAGAAATTGCAGAACGTGTTGGACGCACGAACAGTTATGAACTTGCATTTGAAGAATTAGAACAAGAAAAAGACTTTTTACAAGTCATCGTCAAAGATAATGGTCAAAACTTGCCATCAGACCAACAATTCCCTCAAATGATGCAAGAACTAAAAGCAGAAATCGATAAAATGCGCGAAGAACGCCAACTTTTGGGACAAATGATTTCTCAAGTCCACCAACAACAAGAAGAATTGAAATCATTACATACACAGTTAAACAACCAACTTGAAACAAACGCAAAATCTTTAAATGCCATTACCGAAAGTCAAAAACAACAAGCGGATCAATTATCTAAAACACAAGAAAGCATCGAAACACAAACTAAAGAACAACAAGAACTTGTGACAACGATTAAAAACAACCAAGAGCAAAAAGGTTTTTGGGCACGCTTATTCGGCGGCTAAGATTCACTAAAATAAATACGCAATACAAGTGCTAGGGGTGCTCTTAAGTGAGCTGAGAAAGACGTCATCTTAACTCTTTGAACCTGAAGTGGTTAGTACCAACGAAGGGAAGCCGTATGTGAACACAATTTATGTGTCTGGAAAAGTCCTTTTTTCAGATTGTTTCAATACAGGTGACACCTCTTGCACAAGATTGCAGGAGGTTTTTTTATGCAAAAATTAATCATTATCGGTGGCGGCGTAATGGGGCTTTCTATCGCTCGCCAATTATCTAACGCTCCCTATAATATCTCTATTATTGATCGCACCACACCTCGCATGAATGCATCGTATGCAGCTGGAGGAATGTTAGGTGCTCAAAATGAATTTTTTGAAGCTACCCCACTCTATCGATTAGCGATGCAAAGTCGTGCGTTAATGCCACATGTTGCTCAACAACTCCAACGTGATACAGGTATAGATATTGAATTCCAATGTCACGGTCTCATTAAAATCGCGACAGAAGTCACACATATCGAAAATATCAAAAAACAATTTTCATTTTTAAAACAAGATGACCATCACATTCAATGGTTCCATTCGAAAGATTTGCACCGTTTGTTTCCACACCTCAACCCCAAAACAACAGCCGCATTTAAAATTCAAGACGATGGTCAAATCCATGCCAACCTTTATACTCAAGCACTCACAAAAGCGGTAATATCTCAAAAAAACACGCAATTGTATTCACATACTGAAGTCACACACATTGAAAAACATCGAGATGGCTTTACCGTTCATACCTCTCAAGGCGCTATGATGGCAGATTTACTCGTTATTGCGGCAGGTGCCTGGAGTGGCAAATTGTTATCAGATATACATATTTCATTACCTACCCGTCCTGTGAAAGGCGATGTGAAGTTAGTCGAAACCCAATCCCCTATTTTAAAGACGACCCTTTTTAATGCCAATGGTTGCTATATTGTTCCAAAACGTCACAATCGGTATTTAATCGGTGCGACGTCTGAATGGGACAATTGGTCGACTGATAATGATGCGTCAAATTTAAAATGGCTTGATGATAAAAGTCAGGAAATGCTCCCTCAACTTCGAAACCATCGCATTATTAAAACTTGGACGGGTATTAGGCCTATTACACATCAAGAAGTCCCTATCATGGGTCCAATTAATCCTTCGCTTTTTGTAGCGACGGGACATTACCGTAATGGTATTTTACTCTCTCCAATTGTAGGTCAATTAATGGCGAAAGCCATTCAAGGTGACGTGCAAGCGCTCGATACATTGCAACCTTTTACACCAAACGTGCAACAAAACTAAAAATGTACTTGCTTTTGTACCGCACACCGATTATTCTTATTATATAAATCGGAATTAGAAGGAAGCGTGTTGCCATGTCTACATTTTTAATTATTCTTAATCTCGTCATTTTCATCATTGCTCTTGTTGGGCTATGGTGGATGGCTAAAAAACATATAAAATTCCCCAAACGTGTCTTCATCGCATTAGGTTTAGGAATTCTTCTCGGTCTAATCCTTCATATTTCTTATGGCGCGGGAAGTAAAATAATCACTGAAACAACATCTTGGATAGACATCGTCGGTCAAGGTTACATTTCATTACTTAAAATGATTGTAATTCCACTTGTTTTCGTATCGATTGTCGTCGCATTTACAAAAATCGACATCGGTGAAAAATTTGCTAAAATGGGTAGTCTCATTTTAATGTTTTTAATTGGCACTGTAGCCATTGCTGCAATAGTAGGAATTGTTTTTGCGTTATTATTCGGTTTAGATGCCTCATCGATTGATTTAGGTCAGGCTGAAAATGCCCGTAGCTCTGAAATTACGAACCAAGCAAAAGAAATGACCGCAACGACGTTACCAGCACAAATTTTAGAATTATTACCTTCAAATCCATTTCTAGATTTTACCAGTGCGCGTGCAACGTCTACGATTGCTGTCGTGATTTTCGCAGCATTTATCGGATTTGCTTTCTTACGTGTGTTACGTAAAGAACCAGAAAAAGGTCACATTTTAAAACGTGGCATTGACGCCGTCTATTCACTTGTTATGGCAATTGTGACGTTTGTTTTACGCCTTACACCTTATGGTATTTTAGCGATTATGATTACGACGATTGCGACAAGTGACTTTGCGGCCATATGGACATTAGGTAAATTCGTTATTGCTTCATATGCAGCTTTACTCACGATGTATCTCATTCATATGATTATCTTGGCAATTTTGGGCGTGAATCCCCTTCAGTTTATGAAGAAAACAGCAGAAGTTATTTTATTTGCGTTTACGTCTCGTTCAAGTGCAGGTGCGTTACCCCTCAATATTCAAACGCAAACTGAACGTTTAGGTGTGCCACCAGCGATTGCAAACTTCTCAGGATCATTCGGCCTCTCTATCGGTCAAAATGGCTGTGCGGGTATTTATCCTGCCATGTTAGCCGTGATGGTTGCCCCAGTGGCAGGTGTTGAACTGAACTGGCAGTTTATTTTAACGTTAATCGTAGTTGTCGTACTGAGTTCGTTCGGAGTGGCAGGTGTAGGTGGTGGTGCGACATTCGCATCCATTCTTGTGTTATCCGCGCTGAACCTTCCAGTCGGTCTTGCGGGTGTCTTAATTTCAGTCGAACCCCTTATCGACATGGGACGTACAGCACTTAACGTGAACGATTCATTACTCGCCGGTACAGGCACTGCAAAATTAACGAAACAATTAGATGAAGAAACATTTAAATCTAACCACTATGACGAACTCGCATCACAGCATTAAAAATAGAGAGTGTGCCCTAATACGTCACACTCTCTATTTTTTATTTCTTATTAAATCCTGACATTTGTAACCAGTTCAACATTTCTAACCGTTGTTTACTGTTCATAAATTGCGTGATTTGTTCTGACCAAGTTTCCGTACGTTCTCCATGTGTGCGTGCGTTGTAATAGTTAGAAACCGTCTCATCATAGGCCTCAAGTTGTGCTTCTAGTTGGGTATCATCTGTGTTGTAGCCATCGACGTGAAAGACATGTTCGAACGGCAAACGGGGTTTTGGTGTACCATTTTCATCATCCGCAGGTTCACCAATCGCCATGCCGAATAACGGGAATGTAAACTCTGGTAGTCCTAAAATTTCACGTACTCGCGGTACATCATTGCGCAATGATCCTAAATAAACAATGCCGTAACCCATATCCTCTGCAGTTAACGCAATATTTTGAGCCATTAATGCTGCATCTACTGTACCTACGAGTAAACCTTCAGCTGACTCAAAACTACCTTCTAATTGTGCGTCTCGCTTTTCACTAATTAAATGATGTCGATGATAATCTAAAACGAATACTAATAAATAGCCATTTTCAACAACGTAAGGTTGTCCAGATACTTCTTTTAATGCTTCTTTCTTGTCTAGATTTTCAACACCAATAACGGAAGTCGTTTGTAAAAAACTTGATGTCGACGCCATTTGACCAGCTTCAATCAGTTTACGAATCACTTCTCGGTCAATCGCTTTTGATTTAAATTTCCGTACCGAATGATGTTGTTTCGCTAACGCATAAACATGTTCAGACATATGTGCCACCCCTATTACTTTTTTCTCATTTTATCAAAATCTATTTCCTAGCGCATAAATCGTGTTTCACCTTAACTTGCAATACTTTTAAATAAAAGTTATCCTAATTGTAACAATTTTCAGAATAAAGGGGTAGACACTATGACGAATCAAACAAAATCTTTAGCAAAACAACTTCATCAAGCGTATTTAAATCATCAACCCATCCCTTTTCTTAATCCCGATGCAGCTGTAGATGAAACGTTAGGGTATGCGGTACAACAAGAACTGACACAACGCATTCAATCCGCGACTGGATCAACAGTTGCTGGATACAAAGTCAGTATGACAAGTAAAGCAACTCAAGCGTATGCGAACACTCATGAGCCGGCATATGGAACATTATTAAGCCATGTCGTTAAAGCGTCTAATACCACGCTTAACTTACACGACTTGTTTTCACCTTTAATTGAACCCGAATTGGTATTTGAGTTCACAGAAGATGTATCTAATCACCCTACTGTAGAAGAAGTACTATCTAAATCAAAGATTGCCCCAGCAATTGAAGTGCCAGACGCACGTTATATCGATTGGTTTCCACATTTTACATTGGGCGACTTACTAGCTGATAATACAGCTACAGGCCTTGTCATTGTTGGAGAAGCTGTAGATACCCCTGATTATGACACGCTTGGAGATATCTCCATGACACTTCAACATAATGAGACCGCCCTCGCCGAAGGACATTCGTCTGCCGTCTTAGGTCATCCAGTAAAAGCAATTCAATGGTTAGCTGAAAAATTAGCTGCACATGGCAAATCATTAAAAGCGGGTGATATTGTGTCTTCAGGCACTTTTATCACACCACTTCAAGCAGAGGTCGGTACGTATCATGTAGAGTATACGCATATTGGTAATGTCAATGTCACATTTGAATAACGCATTTAAGAAGTAAAGCTGAATGAGTGTGGGTCGGCTTTACTTCTATTTATGTTATTTTATCAACTTCAATGCCTTTAATTGATAAAATATAGCTCTAATTGAGAAAATTATATCGTCAATAATATTGAAAACGTGTAAATTGTATTGAGGTCGATACGTTAAGTATGAGGTTTTCACAAGAATTTAGTGATTCTTTAAAATGCATTTAAAGTAAAAAGAGAGTAATTTCGTTTGACGTCTATCACTTTTCGTGTATAATAAGAGTCAAGATTAGAATTATTATTAATAAGGAATGATGATAAAGAACTCAATCACATCAATTCTAATCAATAATAATGATTATCATTTTTTAGGAGGAATTTCATTATGTCTTTAATCGGTAAACAAATTGAAGAATTTTCAGCACAAGCGTACAATGCAAAAACAGACGAATTCGTTGAGGTATCTCATGAAGATTTAAAAGGTAACTGGAGTGTAGTTGTATTCTATCCAGCTGACTTCTCATTCGTATGTCCAACAGAATTACAAGACGTTCAAAACCATTACGCTAAATTACAAGAGCTTGGTGTAAATGTTTACTCAGTTTCAACTGATACACATTTCGTACACAAAGCGTGGCATGACCATTCAGATGCGATCAGCACATTACAATACGTAATGATTGGTGACCCATCTCAAGCGATTACACGTAACTTTGACGTGTTAGATGAAAACACTGGTCTTGCACAACGTGGTACATTCATCGTTGACCCTGACGGTGTTGTTCAAGCAGCTGAAATTAACGCAGATGGTATCGGTCGTGATGCAAGCACATTAGTACACAAAATCAAAGCTGCGCAATACGTGCGTCAAAACCCAGGTGAAGTTTGTCCTGCAAAATGGGAAGAAGGTAACGACACATTAACACCAGGTTTAGACTTAGTAGGTAAAATCTAAGAAGTTCGAATACAATCTTTATGATGCATGAGCGGCAACGCCTACTCGAAATACTAAAATTCTATCTGATCACCCAAGCAAAATATGAATTTTAGTATTTATGATGAAGGACTAGGCAAGCCAGGTGTTAAGTTCTGGCTCCTCCGTTCATACTGTCCATAAAATTTTATTCCAATTCTATTCATAAATATTCCGTCTAGGCACAACATGAAGCGTTTGATTGCCTCCTTTTGAAGGTATTCAAACGTTTCCTTATTGCCTGGGCGGGACAGCAATCTTCCCGTTGAATGAGATTGTTGTCCCGCTCTCAATCCATTCACATTTTTAGGAGGCCAAAACATATGTTAAACCAAGAGTTAAAGCAACAACTTACACAGCTTCTTGATTTAATGGAAGGTGACGTGGTGTTCAAATTAAGTGCTGGCACTGATGAACACTCACAAAAATTAAGCGACTTAGTCAATGAAGTTGCAGACATGTCATCTCGCATTACAGTTGAAAAAGCTGATTTAAAACGCACACCAAGTTTCAGTATTAATCGTCCAAATGAAGAGTCTGGTATCACATTTGCAGGTGTACCATTAGGTCATGAATTCAATTCATTTGTACTCGCCTTATTACAAGTCAGTGGTCGTGCACCAAAAGAGTCTCAATCTGTTATCGATCAAATTAAAGCTATCGACAAACCATTAAACTTTGAAACATTTGTTAGCTTAACATGTCAAAAATGTCCAGATGTCGTTCAAGCATTAAACTTAATGTCTGTAATCAATCCAAATATTACACATACGATGATTGATGGTGCAGTATTCAAAAAAGAAGCTGAAGACATTATGGCAGTTCCAGCTATCTTTTTAAATGGTGAATCATTTGGAAATGGCCGTATGACTGTTTCTGATATTTTAAACGAATTAGGCGAAGGTCCTGATGCATCTGAATTTGAAGGTAAAGAAACATTTGATGTTCTTGTCATCGGTGGTGGCCCTGCAAGCGCAAGTGCAGCCATCTATGCTGCGCGTAAAGGTTTAAAAACAGGTATTGTCGCTGACCGTATTGGGGGTCAAGTGAATGATACAGCTGATATCGAAAACTTAATCGGCGTGAAGAAAACGACAGGTCCTGAACTATCATCAAACCTTGAACAACACATTTCAGACTACAAAGTAGACATCATGAAAGGTGTTCGTGCTGATAAGATTCAAAAAACGAACGAAGGCACAGACGTTACGTTAAATAACGGTGCGACATTAAAAACGAAATCCTTAATCATTGCAACAGGTGCACGTTGGCGTCAACTTGGCGTTCCTGGCGAAAGCGAATTTGCGAACAAAGGTGTCGCTTACTGCCCACACTGTGACGGTCCTTTATTTGAAGGTAAAGATGTCGCTGTAGTTGGTGGCGGTAATTCAGGTGTCGAAGCAGCGATTGACCTCGCTGGTATTTGTAACCACGTTACATTGTTTGAATTTGGTGAAGAAATGCGTGCAGACTCTGTGTTACAAGATCGTCTTCGCTCATTACCAAATACGACAGTAATCACAAATGCTGCAACTTCTGAAATTACAGGTACTGACCGTGTTAACGGCATTACGTATACAGACCGTGCAACTGACGAATCTAAACACGTTGAACTAGACGGTGTCTTTGTTCAAATCGGTTTATCACCTAACACAGAATGGGTTGGCGATGCTGTCCAACGTAACCGTATGGGTGAAATCGAAGTGGATAGATTGAACCAAACAAATGTCCCTGGCATTTTCGCAGCAGGTGACTGTACAGACCAACGCTACAAACAAATTATTATTTCAATGGGATCTGGTGCAAGCGCAGCATTATCTGCATTTGATTACCTCATCCGTAATTAAAATCAATAATACAACGGACTGG
This sequence comes from Staphylococcus sp. 11007852, assembly GCF_011394325.1. NCBI lineage: Bacteria > Bacillati > Bacillota > Bacilli > Caryophanales > Staphylococcaceae > Staphylococcus > Staphylococcus sp. 11007852. The sequence goes on from NZ_JAANBJ010000008.1 coordinate 14,799, forward strand.
CGACATGAACACTTCATGTTACCAGTCTTTTTTATTTATAAAAATGTAGCATCTCTAAATTTGACTGCCTCTTCATACGTCTCATGGAAACCAACAATGAACGCTATGTTTTTGGCATTTGACCCTAACCATATATGCGTTTATAATATATAATAATATTATAAGTTATTATTTAGAGGTTAATTCATCATGTCGACGAAATCCATTACTCAAATCAGTGCTATTGCTGCACTGTTAACTGTTTTTGCTTTGTTTAAACTACCGGCTATATTGCCTGGGTTGGAATTCCAACTTTCGGCACCTGTATCGCTTTTAATATTGGCTTTTTTTGGAATTAAACGCTATTTTATTGGTGGCCTGATTTCAAGTGCGATTCTATTCATCATTGGCGCATTCAATCCACTTCATTTATGTATCTCTTTGATTTTTAGAATACTCTCAATAAGTGTGGTGTATTGTTTAGGGATATCGTTAAGAACGCTATGCATTGCTGGATGCGTAGGAACGCTAGTATCTCGCATTGTTCTTGCTGAATTTTTACATTTACCGCCAATTGTACTGGTTGCTCATGCATTGCCAGGCATTTGTTTTACACTTATCGTTGTTTCATTACTCTATCCAACGTTAAGCCGACGTCCTGTGATTCAAGCGCTGTGTAAATAGTTCACGCCCACACTCATGCTTTATAACTCCCCAATATAGAAAGCCTTCAAATTCATTCTAGTCAATGAATTTGAAGGCTTTCTGTTAATCTAATTAGACATATCCAGTACGCATTATTCATTATAAAAATGACATGAGCCATAAATAAATACGTTGAAAGAAATCGACAATCGCATTCCATATTCTTTGGAAGAAGTTGCCTGCTTCTTCAGGATTTAAGTTTTTTAACGCTTCAATTTTATCCCCTGCATGTTTACGAATATCATCTTTTAGTGCGTTCGCTTGTTTTTCATATGCTTTCGGATCTTGGTTAATGACATCAGATTTTGCAACATTCATCATCAAATTTTGAATCACTGCAATATCATTATCACTTAATATTTGATGTAAGTTGTGTTCATGTATCGTTTGATTAACGATATGGTTAATCGTTGTTTGATTAATTTGTTGATTATTCTGTTTGGCTTCTGCAATTTGACCTTTCATATCAGCAATTGATTGGTTCAACACTTCATCTGAATAGCCCTCTTTTTTCGCATGCATTTCACTGATATTTGCTAAATCATTCATTTCTTGGTGTGCATTTTGAATGTCTTTTTGATTTAATGTGTGACCTTGTGTCTCGTACGCTTTATATATACCTGTGAGCGCGCCTTCTCCAGAAACGCGGTCAATAGCAGCAATTTTAATTTTCGCATCTTGAATACCCGCGGTAATCGCAGCGTTGATATATTGTTCACGTGTAATGCGCGTGATGTTGTCAGGGGTTTCAATCGTTACAGAGACACCTCTACCAAATTTCTTCGGCTTAATATAAGCACTTGAATGAATGAAATCATATTCTGTCCCTGTATAACGAACAACGTCATTATGATTCACTTCGTATGTTGTGACGTTCTTACCGACGCCAAGGAGCTCTTTCGTTTTGTGTAGCTGATTTTGATTTAAATCCGCCCCTTGAATAAAAATATCTTCTTTAGGTTTATGTTCATTGGCCGCTTCAGCTTGATACGTTGTGCCTGTCGTTAATAAGGTGATGACTAGACCGCTAGCGAGTAATTTCTTATACATGTGTTCACTTCCTTTTACCATTAACGTTATTTTAACATGGATAATGTGTTGTGCTATCCTTCCATAGACGTAATTATAATCTTTTTACTTTAAATAAAAAACTGCCAATCAAGCACATGGCTTCATCGACAGTTTTTACGCACATCATTATACCGTTTTAACCGGTTGTGCAACGTCATGGTTATAATCAATCTCGTATCCCATATCTTTAATCATATCGTAATCTAATTGATTTGGCTGACCCCCTGTGATTAAATAATCGCCAACGAAAATAGAATTTGCTACCATCAACGCGGTAGATTGTAATGAACGTAGGTTGACTTCACGGCCACCAGCAATACGAATCTCTTTCGTTGGATTAATTAACCTAAATAGTGCCAAAATTCGTAAGCAACGCATTGGTGTTAAGTCATCCATCTCTCCAAATTTCGTTCCTTTGATCGGATGTAAAAAGTTGACCGGGATACTGTCTGCGTCAATGTCTCTCAAGGCAAACGCCATATCAACGATATCTTCGTTCGTTTCCCCCATACCACAAATGACACCCGAACATGGCGAAATATTGTGTGCCTTCATCGTCTCAATCGTATCAACGCGGTCTTGATATGAATGTGTGGTAACAACTTCGTCGTGATAATTTTCACTCGTGTTTAAGTTGTGATTATAACGGTCCACGCCCGCTGCTTTCAATTGCGCTGCTTGTTTTTCATTCGTTAATCCTAAGCATGCACAAATCTTCAATTGAGGGTGTTCTGATTTAATACGCTCAACAGATTTCGTAATATGATCTACTTCTTTATCACTTGGTCCTCTACCACTCATTACAATACAATATGTACCAATTTCATGCTCCGCTGCCACTTTAGCCCCTTCAGTAATTTGGTTTTCAGGAATTAAAGCATAGCGTTGTTTTTCTTTCATTTCACGTGATTGACCACAATAACCACAATCTTCTGGGCAAATGCCACTTTTAGCGTTCAATATCATATTCAGTTTCACTTTGTGCCCATAATAATGTTTTCTCAGTTGATACGCTTCATGTACCAAATCCATCGTATCCATCGTATCATCAATAAATATGTCATAAGCTTCTTGATGTGTTAAAGGGTGACCTTGTAAAATGCGCATTGCTAAATTCATTCTAAAACCTCCTAATCTATAGGACAGTATAGCATAATTGTAAACAAAATTTTAAATAAGTTTACATTCAGCATTAAAAAAATGCGACGTCCCCATGATTAATGTCGAATCGGGTTAGCGTTGCATTTTGTCGTGTTAGTCGTCTTCACCCCAGTCATCCTCTCCAACATCATCATCGTCAGAGGTAGATGTTGGTGATTGTGGCGAAGATGGCACTTGTGACGTGTTTGGCGTTTCATGGGACTGTGGTGCTGATGCATCATGTGAATGATGATGCGTCGCAACATGTTCTTCTTGAGTTGTCGCGCCTGCACGGGTGAACCATGACACTGAGGTCACTTTACCAGTTAGGCGATGTATCATCACATTAGCGCCTTCGCTTTGATTCACATGTTGTGTCACTGCATAGTGTGGCGCATTTTTCGATTGTTGTAATTTGATTGCGACAAACGTACCACCGACATGCTTTTTAGCGATGGTTTTCGCTTCGTTTTCACTGATGTGATGCATCCTCTTCTTTTGTTTTTGGCTTTTTTTCAGAGCTGCTTGCTTTTTAAATGTTTTCGTCTTCGTCATTTGCATAATTGACCCTTTTTTTCGATCAATCACAATGTGATACTCTGCCTCTTTATTCACCATTCTTACATTAAATTCAGCTTCATTTTGATTCGTATGAATTGATTTTACTGTGCCATCATAACGGTTTTCCACCAATTGCTTTGCGCTCGCTTTACTCATGTATGATTGATTGGCGTTAAGATAAATAACGATACCTAAAACAACGGCTAATATGATGCTAATGATAAGTACAACTATTTTAAGGAGTGATTTCATAGTTTACCTCCTTTGGAATCGTTAATGTAAAAGTCGTTCCATGATTTACTTCGCTATTTACATGAATTGTAATATGTTCTTTCTTAGCGATTTCTTGGGCAATGGATAATCCTAAACCAGAACCGCCTGTTTGTCGTGAACGTGCTTTGTCCACACGATAAAATCGCGTAAAAATGTGCGGCAGTTCCGCTTGAGGAATTCCTATACCGTCATCAGATATTGATAGCATCACGTGCTGTTTTGTTTCGGTTAATATAAGATTAATTGACGTGCGTCCATATTTGTGTGCATTATCTAAAAATATATGGACCAATTGTTTAAAGGATTGGACATCTATCTGTACATTTCCTGAAGCCGTATAATCTTCCACTTTCAAGGTATGAGTGTAGACATTAGTCATTCTGTCTACTAATTCTCGAACAATGGTCGGTAAATGAACACATTCAAGACTGCGCTCCGTCTTATTTTCTGTAATTTGAGCCACATACAGTAGCTGTTCAGTTAAAAACTTCATTTTTTGCGCTTCATCATGAATTGCGTGAATACTTTCATCTAATGTTTTTTCATCTTTTTTTCCAAAACGTTTCAACATTTGGCTGTAGGCACTAATGACAGTGATTGGCGTTTTTAATTCATGTGACGCATTCATAATAAATGCTTGTTGTTTCTCATCATGTTCTTTTAATTTGTTCATCATATCGTTAAACGAATTTGATAATACTTTAATTTCATATGAATCATTTTTTTGAATGTGAACAGGTTGATAGTCTTTAGTATCCTCTGTTTTTTTAATATGTTGAATTAATTGCAATATCGGTTCTGTAATGATACGGGTTATCATATTATTGATATAAAAAATGAGGATTAATACAAATAAGGTGGAGCCGACTAAAATCCATTTCAACATTTGAAAAGATTCATATTTAAAGTCGACATTTTCAAATAATTGTAAATTAACGACATTGCCATCTTTCCAAACAATAGGTAATGACACCATCGCAAAGTGATGGCCTTTGTAGTCAATCGTCCTTTTATATTGATGCGCACGATAGTCTAATTCCATATTGTTGTAAGTCACATCTGTCGCAAATTTTACAATTGCTACATCATCTTGATTGACCACACTAATATAGCCATCTGATAAAATATATCCGTGGTTCATAATTTCCGTATTCGTTTGGTTTTCAGAAGCTTTCATTTCTTCCATAATATTGACACTACGGTTTTCGAGTTGATTCAGTTCGGATTCCAGTGTATAATGTTTAAATAAAAAATAGACAAGTATGTTCACGCAAATGACTATAATTACCGTCATTAACGTAATATACAGTTGAATTCGAGTTCCTAAACGCATGACTTCAATCCTTTATCATATAGCCATAACCGCGAACACTTGAAATGAGCGATGGCTTAGATTGATCGAGCTTTTTTCGCAAATGACGTACATACACATCTACAACATTGGTATCTCCTTGATAGTCATAAGCCCATACTTTTTCAATAATTTGTTCACGTTCTAATGCTTGATTTTTGTGCTCTAATAAAAACACAAGGAGCTCATATTCTTTTGGTGTTAAATTGATTAAGGTATCATCGCGGAATACTTCTCGTGAATTTGTATCTACACGAATATGTTTATACTGAAGTGTGTGTGAAGGTGATTTCGCTTCGATTTGTGCTGATTTTAAATGCACACGAATACGTGCCAACAACTCTTCAATTTCAAACGGTTTTGTCACATAATCATTCGCCCCAGAGTCCAGACCACCGACTTTGTCAGTAACCGCATCTCTCGCCGTCAACATAATCACTTTTATATTATTATCTTTCATTCGAATGCGCCTTAAAACTTCTAATCCATTGAGTTCAGGCAACATGACATCTAATAAAATTAAATCAAAGGCCCCTTCATTATACGCATGTAATGCTTCTTTACCTGTGTAGACATTCGTCACATGATATTCTGCAAATTCAAGTTCTAATTGTAATACACGTGCAATTTTTTCATCATCTTCAACTATTAAAATATGTTCCATGTCAGCCCCCTACTTTAAATGTAACCCCGTAAACTGCCAATAAATAAAATACATAACAACCATTACAATGATGTACATCGGCATTAAATAAAGACTCAAATAAGCAAGTTGTCTCGTTGTAAATGGTCGTTCATCTAACTCATAAAAAATAAGTAATGCTTTAGAGCTTACTGGAAATGTCACACAATAGTTGATACCTATAAGTGCAATAAAAACGACTGCAACAGGATTAAGGTCAAACATCTTACAGAGTATTAGAAATGTCGGTATAAGCACTACCGCTCGTGTCGTATGACTTGTAATCAATAAATGTGACATCACGCTAATGACACTAATGAGTAAAATTAAAAACCATTCATTCATAATTGATATATGTTGTAACCCTTGCATAAATAGTGTTTGGAAATGGGCAATCACTTTGTACTTCACAAGGAGTTCTCCCAACACTGTTGCACTTGCAACAAAAAAGATTAAACTCCAAGACACTTTTTTTAACGCGGTATTCCAAGCAATTAACTTGAACTGTGGTAACATCATGACATAACTCATCGCTATCGTCACAAACGCTATATCAAAGCCATGCAGCGCCTCTGTAAGCCATAATAAAATCGTTAGTCCGATCAAACTCAACGCAATCTTTTCTTGTGATGTCAATGGCTCGCGTGCATGTTCAATGTACTGTGCAGACGCATTATCAAGAGGCACATTGACGGTATTGGGCTTGATGTGCCATCTCAGTACAAAAATCGTTAATAAGCTTATGATTAATGCAAATGGTAACCCCCATAGCAAAAATGCCATATAACTGATTTGAGCGTCTGTTTGACCTTCTAAAATACCAATACCTATCAGATGACTACCTGCCCCGATTAATGTGGCATTGGTCATCATCAGAATCAACATTGGAATTAAAAGACCAAAGAATGTTTGATATTTAGGGAAATGCGTCTTAAGCGCTAGAAAAATAGGCATAAATGCTGCAGCACGACTCGATGTGGAAGGAATCGTAAACGTCATGAGTAAAATAGCTAGACTCATAAACGCTATCGCACGTAAAGGTGTATAGCAGTGCATAGCCATCCACTTTACCAAACGCTGCAGCAATCCACTCGATTCAATCACAGCACTCATGATAAAGGCACCTATCATTAACCATACAATGTGTTGATTCAGTGCATTAAATAACATCGCTTCAGGCACACCTAACACTACTGCAACAACAAGACATAACATCCCTACAAGTCCAGCAGGTACTTTAGAAAATACAAATAGCCCCAGTGCCAAAACAAAACACATTAAACTGACCTTACCCATGTACGCTAACGATGTTCCTAAAAAGATACTTAATGCGATAATAATAAAACCTAACCACACCATCAGTTGGGTTAATGATACGTTGTTGAACATTTTATAGCGCTACTTTCTTGCTAGATGCATCAAATTCTTGTTCTGATTCTATCAAATACATACCAATTGTAATATGTCGGATGGCGCTTTCTGCACAGCCTTCTAGCCATTTTTCTGCATCTTCAATAGCATTATCAAGTGTCGTAGGACCCGGAATAATGCTTGAAAACGCATCGATACCACTTTGATAATTGCGTTTTGCATTTTTACCAATCGTACCCGCAAGTGCCACGACGGGTTTGTCATATATTTTAGCGATCCGTGCTACTTCAGCTGGTATTTTTCCATTAGGCGTTTGATCATCAATACAACCTTCAGCGGTAATAACAACATCGCTATCTTTAATCGCCGTTTCAACATTAATGTAAGTCATAATGACATCAAAACGTCGATGTAACGTCGCATTTGCAAATGCGCTTAAGCCTGCCCCGAGACCACCTGAAGCACCTGACCCTTCAACTGTGCGTAAATTTTTACCTGTCTCACGTTCAATTAGAGTTGCTAAATGTTCAAGGTTAGCAGATAATTGTTCTACTTCTTCTAATGTCGCTCCCTTTTGAGGTCCAAACACTCGTGCAACACCGTTTTCACCGCATAACACATTAGTCCAATTTACAGCGACATCAATTTGCGTATGTTGTATCCGTGGATCGACACTTGACAAATCCATATACGCAATTTTATGAATATCGGCAGCACCTTGTATATGAAGCAGCGCATCTTGTGCGTCGAATAGTTGTACGCCTATTGCTTGGGCCATGCCAATTCCACCATCCGATGTGCCTGAATCTCCACAACCTATCAAAATACGATCCACACCATAATCTAGTGCTTTTAAAATCGTTTCTCCTACACCATATGTCGTTGTATATAAAGGATTACGCTTCGTTTTAGGTACATGTCTCAGTCCTGCAATGGCTGCCATTTCAATCACCGCCACAGTTTGACCGTCTTCTTTAAAAACACCAAAGAATGAAGAGATTTGTTTACCTATAGGTCCTGTCACATGCGTTTTTATTTTGTAACCATTTTTCACTTTAATCATTGTTTCAACGAATCCCTCACCACCATCCACCATAGGAATGACGTGAACATCATGTGTCGGTGAAACATTATGAATCCCTTTTTTAATCGCATAACCCACTTCTTCTGCACTCAGACTTTCTTTAAATCCTGATGGAATCACTGTACATTTCATCTTTCAACACTCCTCAAATTAAATAACGCCCTGTTATATATGGTTACTTTAATCATTAGAGATTGAAATTGACTTAAAGAAAAATTAAAAATCGATTAAAAAGCGAACTACTATTTTATATATTCAATACAGTACGACACCGCCAATAATACCTAAAATCACAATCGCCCAAGAAGGTACTTTACAGTACGCCAACAATACAAATAAAATAGCCGCAAATACAAAGTCGATGCGTGTATGCATTGCTGATGTCAGGATAGGATCATAAAACGCAGCGACCAATATACCTACCACGCCTGCACTGATGCCTTTTAAAACTTTACGCATGTGCGCATTATTTTGAACGCGTTCCCAAAAAGGCAAGACACCTACGAGAAGTAAAAATGCAGGTAAAAAGATGGCAAGCGTTGCTACAATAGCACCGAGCCCGCCTGACATGACAGTACCAACATAAGATGCGAATGTAAACAACGGCCCTGGTACGGCTTGCGCGAGTGCATATCCCGTAATAAAATCATCTGCACTAATCATTTTACCTCCTACAAATGCACCTTCTAGTAAAGGTAATACGACGTGTCCCCCTCCAAATACGAGAGCACCAGAACGGTAGAAATGATCTATCATCGCAATCCATGATGACTCTGACAGCGCATTCGCGATTGGTAATACAATGAGTAGACTAAAAAAGAGTATCAGTGCGCTAATACCCACAGAGCGACGGATTTGAAATAGTCGCACTTGAGTTGTTTCACCTTGTTCATGTTTAAATATAAACAAACCAATGAGACCCACTATAGTTAATGCGAGCACTTGCGATGCTGGGTGTGCGATAAGTACTGTAACGACGAGCGTGAACAATGCAAATAGTTTCGTTTTCATATCTGGGAGTAGTTTTTGAGCCATACCTAAGATAGCATTAAGTACCACAGCGACCGCTACAATTTTTAAACCGTTCACCCAACTCATATCCATCCCAGATGTTTGAAGCAAGCTTGCAAATATGACTAAAATTAAGACAGACGGCAGTGTAAAACCGAGGAATGATATGATGCCCCCAATGAGTCCTGCTTTGGCCACACCAATACCAAATCCTACCTGGCTACTCGCAGGTCCTGGTAAAAATTGACACAAAGCAACCAAATGCGTATATTGAGCATCTGTTAACCATTGACGCCGTTTCACATACTCATCATAAAAATATCCCAAATGCGCTGTAGGTCCTCCGAAAGACGTACAGCCCAACCTTAAAGCAATTAAAAATAAATGAACATACCCTTTCATAGCGTCATCCTCCTAAATTTCATTTAGTAATTCAGCTAATTTACGCTTACTCTCCTTCAACATTTGAGCACCAAAATCCGTACAGTTGTAATGGATACGCTGATGCCCCTTCACCGTGACTTTTTCGGTTTCAAGTAATCCCTCTTCTTCCATACGATGTAAAATCGGATATAACGTTCCCGCACTCATGTCATACCCATGTGAACGTAACTCCTCAATCATCCAACTGCCGTAAATCGGTGCTTCAAGCGCATGATGTAAAATATGAATATATATAAACCCTAAAAACATACGACGTTCTAGTTTACTTTTCAAATAACGTCCTCCTTTGCTAATATCGGTATTCGATATCGGTTTTCGATATTAAATTAACATATCTGCATTCTAAATGCGACCCTTTAGAAAAATAAATATGGTATAGTAAACAAAAATAACAATCTGTAGATGGATTAAAAATTGAGGTGTATGCATGAAAACATTTGAAGCATTTCTGGAAACCATTGAAAAACCAGCGCATCGTGAGAAACTAAAAAATGTTGTCGAGCAATTGCTGAATGAGTACCCTGAACTTACTTTAGAAATCAAGTGGAACCAGCCGATGTTATTATTAAAAGACAATGGCACATTTATATTAGGATTGAGTAAAGCCAAACCCCATTTTGCGATTGCCCCTGAAATTGAGACACGGAATTATTTTGATGACGCCATTAAACAAGCGGGTTATGATGCGACAAAAATGATTATTAAAATTAAATGGACAGATGACGTCAATTTTGATCTTATACGAAAAATGATAGAAAAAAATATAGCAGATAAACAACATACGACAAAATTTTGGCGTGAATAATTGAAGCACAATAAAAGGCGCACGTAGGAATACAGGGTTCAAACCGGTATCCTTATCGTGCGCCTTAATGATTTATTGAAATAATAATGGAATAAATGTATATGCATTGTTCAATATATGCATCATTAACGGTAATTCAAAACGCTTCGTTTTTAAATAAACAAAGCTATATAATACTGCAGATTGAAAATAAATGAGAAACTCTATGACATTTGATGGTACATGCGTGAGTGCGAATATTGTCGATAATACAATGACACCCACCCACGGTAAACCTCTAAACATATATTTTAGCCCCATACCACGGTATACAACTTCTTCAACGAATGGTCCGATAAATGTGCCTAAAATGACGAACCAAATTGTCGAACGTAGTTGAATCGATTGGTCTATGACTTGATCATTTGTCGTTTTACCCGTCCCTAACATGGATAACAATAGAAGATCGATTAATCCGACGAGAATGAATACACCGAGCGCAAGTAACAGATGTGCGCCTTTAATACGTTCAAATTTAAATAGTTTTAAACGTGACGATTTCCATAACATCGCTGCAATTGAAAAAGCGATGATACCTATGATGACACTCACTAATGAAAATGTATCTAAATTAATACACATAAATCCGATGTAAAGTATGATAGCAACAGCGATGCTTGAGATTCTTGCTTTCTTAGTAGTCGTCGTGCTCCCACTAGAATTTTCAGCCGTTTCCCATGGTACAGTTGTAAACGTATCCTTCAATATAGTCTTTATTTTGTCTAACCATACCATATATTGTTCACTCCTATGTCTCATCTTTTGTTGTGAAATTACTCCACATTATAGGGAGTGTCACATCTGATTGCAATACTTTTTATAAAAAATTTTATAATCAAATATATAAAAAATCCCGACACCTAATACGGTTCGGGACTTTTTTATTACCAAATCTTAAGCTTCGTCTTTAACGAATGGTAATAACGCCATATGACGTGCACGTTTAATTGCAGTCGTTAATTGACGTTGGTATTTAGCTGAAGTTCCAGTCACACGACGTGGTAAAATTTTACCGCGTTCTGAGATGAAACGTTTTAATAATTCAGTGTCTTTGTAGTCGATGTGTGTAATACCGTTTGCTGTGAAGTAACAAACTTTTTTACGACGACGACCACCTCTTCTTGGTCCACCTGCCATGATTTGTGCCTCCCTTGCTTCATTTTTTATAATACGTTCATTATTTTAAAATGGTAAATCATCATCACTAATATCGATAGGGCCATTCGCATTGGCAAATGGGTTATCATTGTTCGATGAATGATTGTTGTTGTTTTGATATGATGAATTTTGACCTTGTTGTTGTCCACCGAAACTTTGGCCATAACTTTGGAAGTCATTGCCTTGGTTATTCGAATGACGTTGGTTTTGTGATTTAGGTTCAAGGAATTGAACACTGTCACACACAACTTCTGTCACATAGACACGTCGGCCTTCTTGATTTTCGTAACTGCGTGATTGTAAGCGACCATCAACGCCAGCGAGACTCCCTTTGAACAAGAAATTGCTCACGTTTTCTGCTTGCTTTCTAAAAACAACACAGTTAATAAAGTCTGCTTCACGTTCCCCTTGGTTGTTTGTAAACGTACGATTCACTGCTAAAGTAAACGTCGCTACGCCTACACCTGAGGGTGTCGTTCTGTATTCTGGATCTTTTGTTAATCGACCTACTAATACAACTCTGTTAAGCATATTCACGCCTCATTTCTATTCTATTACTTGTCTTCGTCTTCACGTACAACAATGTAACGAATGATATCATCATTGATTTTTGCTAAACGTTGGAATTCATCAGTAGCAACGTTGTTTTCAGATTGGATACGTACGATGTAGTAGTAACCATCTTTGAAGTCTTCGATTTCGTAAGCTAAGCGGCGTTTACCCCAGTCCTTAGTTTCTAATACCTCAGAGCCTTCAGAAGCTAAAATTCCGTTGAAACGTTCAACAACAGCTTTTCTTGCATCCTCTTCAATGTTTGGACGCACGATGTACATTACTTCATATTTTCTCATTGTATATTTGCACCTCCTTGTGGTCTATGCGGCTTAACGATCTCAATCGTTAAGCAAGGAATAATTTTCATTACTCACATTCAAGTATTTTACCATACCCAATTACTTTTTACAATTGGAATTTGAAGGAATATTTTATAAGCAATGCGTTGGATATTTATGATTGCATTAAGTATAATAATTATACTACTAAAATGGAGGTTTTATCTATGAAAATCGGTATTATTGCAGCGACTGGTAAGACAGGGCAGCTCATTTTAAAAGAAGCGCTTAATGAAAAATTAGACGTCACAGCAATTGTGCGTAATGCATCAAAAGTAACTGAGGATGTACCCATTTTAGAAAAAGATGCATTGACGTTAACGCGTGAGGATTTGACGCAATTTGATGTTGTTGTCAATGCATTTGCTGCACCGATGGATGATTTACAGCAACATGTTGAGCTTGGACGGAAGTTAATTGAAGCTTTAGAAGGTACAAACACGCGTCTCATCGTTGTAGGAGGTGCCGGCAGTCTCTATGCTGATGACTCAAAAACTCAAAAATTAACAGATACGTCAATGGTGCCAGAATTTGCGTTACCTATTGCGAAAGCTCAAAACCAAAACTTTGAAGATATTAAAGCAACTTCGAAGTTAAAATGGACTTTTGTTAGTCCTTCTGCTTTTTATGATCCTGTAGGACCACGCACAGGCAATTATCGTGTCGGACAAAATGTTGTATTGATGAATTCAGAAGGCGAAAGTTATGTGAGTTATCCGGATTATGCCCTTGCTATAGTGAAGGAAATTCAAAATGCAGACTTCGTTAACCAACACATTACCGTTGTAAGTGAAAAAGCATAATTATATGATTGACAAAACAAAGGGGCTGAGACATAAATCATTAAACCTATGATTGTCCCTAACACCTCGCTTTTCTAGGTGCCATACCTCAAAATGGATTTTCGGATTCGGCTTTATACCTCAGAAGTCTCGACTAAGGGATCAATCACAATTCATCATAGTGTGCATCACTATGACTAAATCGAGTTATATAGATAAATAATAGCTAACAAAGTTCATCTATAAATGAATTTTGTTGGCTTATTTTTAATTAACAGGTGTACTATGTCCCAGCATCTTTTTTATACGATTTAACGTAAAATGCGTTTAAATGACATACTTTAAGTAAATATGTATGATAGAACAATCAAAACGGGTATATATACATGTCACATAAAAGGGAGTGTCATCAATGAGTGTTGAGCTAAAAGTTAAAAGTAGAAAGTTTGAAAAAAGCCTTAGCCATCCAGAAGGTCGACCGTCTGTATTTTGTCCGAATTGTGGTGAAGAAGTACTGATTACGTTAGATTCAGAACCTAACAAATGCCCTGGATGTAAAAGTAAGATATCGCTAAAAATCAAACGTAGATTTAATCCATTTTTACTCCGTCGTCGTAAGACCGTGCGTTTATAAATAAACATCCATTTCGAACATATCTTCGAAATGGATGTTTTTATTATTATACATTAAATCTGAAATGAACAACGTCGCCGTCTTTCATAATATATTCTTTACCTTCAAGGCGCATTTTACCTGCTTCTTTCGCACCTTGTTCGCCATTATTCGTAACAAAGTCCTCATATCCTGTCACTTCTGCACGGATGAAACCACGCTCAAAGTCTGTGTGGATGATACCTGCACATTGTGGTGCTGTCATACCTTCTTTAAACGTCCATGCACGTACTTCTTGTACACCAGCTGTAAAGTAAGTGGCAAGACCTAATAATTCATACGCTTTACGAATTAAAATGTGAAGTCCTGGTTCTTCAATACCTAAATCTTCTAAGAACATTTCACGATCTTCATCGTCTAATGTTGCAATTTCTTCTTCGATTTTCGCACTAATCACGATGACTTCTGAACCTTCTTGGGCAGCATAATCGCGAATCGCTTGTACTTTTTCGTTGTCCTCATCATTAATTTCATCTTCACCAACGTTTGCGATGTATAACATTTTTTTAGCTGTAAGGAGTTGTGCTTGGTTCACATATTTTTGATCTTCTTCATTAAAATCAATGCTACGTACAGGTTGCCCGTTTTCAAGAACTTCTTTAATTTGTGACAAAATACGTACTTCATTTAATGCTGTTTTATCTTTTTGTTTCGCTAATTTTTCTAATCGTGGTAAGCGTTTTTCAACAGATTCTAAATCTGCTAGAACAAGCTCCATATTAATGACTTCAATATCATCAATTGGGTTAACACGGCCAGCGACGTGCGTCACATTTTCATCATCAAACGCACGAACCACTTGGCAAATCGCATCTACTTCACGAATATGTGATAAGAACTTATTTCCTAGGCCTTCACCTTTAGACGCACCTTTTACAATCCCAGCAATATCTGTAAATTCAAACGTTGTCGGAATCGTTTTTTTCGGGTTAACGATGCGTGCTAATTCTGATAAACGTGTATCAGGTACTTCTACAATCCCTACGTTTGGATCGATAGTTGCGAATGGATAGTTCGCCGCAAGCGCACCCGCTTTTGTAATTGCATTAAAAAGTGTAGACTTCCCTACGTTTGGCAAGCCAACAATTCCAGCTGTTAAAGCCATATTTCATTACTCCTTCTCATCTTGACTCGCTTTTTCGAGTACTTTTTTTAATTTTTTATTAAACGTCTGACGTGGCAACATGATACTTCGTTGGCAAGCGGTACACTTAATTCTTATATCTGCACCCATACGAATGATTTTAAATCGATTGGCACCACATGCATGTTGTTTCTTCATTTCTACTATATCATTGATTTCATATTTTGAAGACATCGATCTACTCCTCATCCTAATTTATTCATCATCACGGTTTCGGTTGCGTCATGTTTTTATACATTTGTGCTAAATTTGGGACAGGTGCTTCAATATTTTCAGATTGTAAAAACCCTCTAATTTCTCGACGTAAAATACGCGCACCTTTAAAATTTTCACCTGGCGACGTTTCGGCAGACACACGTAATGTCACTTGGTACGTTTCAATAGAATCCACACCTAATACTTGCGGCACATCTATAAAAATACCATATTTTTTTGGAATTGATTTTAAAAATACGCCCAATTTTTGTTCAACCAATTCAATATTTTCACTGGTCGAAATGGGAATATCGACCAGTGCCACCCCATTGGTTACGGAGAAGTTGGTGACTTCACTCATCGTACCATTTGGAATCGTGGATAATTCACCTGTAATCGACATAATGCGTGTAGAGCGTAGCCCAATGGATTTAACAGTTCCTTCAGCAATCGGTGAGCTATTATTTTTAATACTGACGTAATCGCCGACATCAAATTGATTTTCAAAAATGATAAAGAATCCAGTGATAATATCTTTAACTAGCGTCTGAGCACCAAAACCAATCGCAAGACCTACAACCCCTGCTCCGGCGAGAATACTTTCAACACTAATACCAAATTTACTTAAAATCGTTGTTCCCGTAATAAACCATACGATATAACCAACGACATTTTGCACAAGTGTAATTAATGTTTTAGACCGTTTTGCACGCGGAGTCTTTTTAGATTTGTTATTCACTTTGAAAAATTGTGCAATGACTTTATTTAAAATTCGCGTCACAATAAATGCTGCGAGTACGTATATCAGCACAATGATTAATTTCGTTAAAAGATTGGAATACGTTTCAGGCTCTAATAAAGGTTGAATCATATTTTTTAGTATACTCTCGAGCTGTTTCATGTAAATGTCCTTTCTTTTTAAGTCATATTAAATGTCTTTTTTCAATAATTGTATGAGGCGACGATAATCTTGTTCTGAATAAAACTCTAATGTAATTTTACCCGTTGTACCAGAAGTCGAGACATCCACCTTTGTGCCATATTGAACAGCTAGCTGTTGTTCATGTTGTTTGATTATTGAAGGTTTCGCTTTTTTTGACGCATTTAGACTCCCGGATGTCTTCTTTTTAACATTTGGTTTTTTTTCAGCAATTTTTGCCTCTAATGTGCGCACACTCCAAGATTCTTGAATTACTTTTTGCGCATATTGTTGCATTAATGAGGCATCTTTAAGTGCTAACAATGTCCGTCCGTGACCTCCTGACAATTGACCTTCTCGAATCAAAGTTCTGATTTTAACAGGCAATTGTAGTAAGCGCAACATATTTGCAATATAAGGTCGTGATTTCCCAAGGCGTTCTGCAACTTGTTGTTGGGTAAGACCTAATGCCTCCATCAGTTGTTGATAACTCTCTGCTTCTTCCAGAGGGTTTAAATCTTCACGTTGTAGATTCTCAATAATTGCGAGCTCACGCATACGTGAATCGTCCATCGTTTTAATTATAGCTGGCACTGTTTGAAGGCCTGCACGTTCAGAAGCACGGAACCTACGTTCACCTGCTACGATGTAATACCCCTTTACGGAGGGTGTGACGACAATGGGCTGAAGTACACCGTGTTGCTGTATAGACGTTGCTAACTCTGCTAACTTGTCTTGATCAAAATGTTGTCGTGGTTGATATGGATTGGGACGGATTTCTTCAAGATTCAGTTGCACTATATTTTCTGAAAGTGGCATATCGTGTAAATCTGCCATCCACATCCCTCTTTTCAAAAATTTTTACGTTTTTTATTGTACTGTTTGATGCCTTGATATACAAGACTTTCACAAAATTACAAGACACTTAAAATAGTGTGTTAAATCATAATTTTCTGAAAAATATGTTGACATATAAATAATTGCCATGCTAAAGTGTGACTATCCAATTACAACCGCATGATTTTAAACACGATAAAAAGGAAAGTAGAACTTACACTGCTTTTACAGAGAGTCTTCATTTGCTGAGAGAAGATATTGAAAGAAAGTTTGAAAATGGCCTTGGAGTGTTGGCGCCGATATGAGGTGTCACCGGGTTCGCCCGTTATAGCGATACAGTATTAACATGTTTTAATGGCGTACTGGAATTGTTCCACACTTCTATGTACCTTTTATTAACATGGCGTACTGGAAGAGGCTACTTCAGTGATGGCGTAGCAAATTAAGGTGGTACCACGAATAAAGCTTTCGTCCTTTATTTCCGATTTACAAATCGGGTGTAAAGGATGGAAGCTTTTTTGTTTGTTAATTTTAAAACGATAGAGGAGGTTAAACCATATGAAAGATACAGAACTCGCGCAAATTGCATTGACTGAAGATACGACAGGTGCTGTAGCAAATCCCATTTATTTATCTACTGCTTATCAGCACCAAGGTTTGGGTCTCTCTACGGGCTATGACTATACACGTACAAAAAATCCTACACGTCATGCTTTTGAAACTGCGTTTGCGAAACTTGAAGGCGGAGTAGCCTCCTTTGCAACTGCGAGTGGGATGGCAAGCGTACAACTAGTCTGTAGCCTTTTTAAACCAGGAGATGAAATCCTTGTCTCCTATGATTTATACGGTGGGACGTTTAGGCTGTTTCAATATTACGAAGAGCAATACGGCGTTCATTTTAAATATGTGCATTTTGAAGATGTTACGCATGTACAACAACAGATTTCATCCCATACGAAAGCATTTTTTATTGAACCAATTTCCAATCCATTAATGATCGAAATAGACCTTGAACCATACTACAAGTTAGCCAAACAACATGGACTTATCACGATTATAGACAATACATTTTTAACCCCTTATTTATCAACGCCATTAAATGACGGCGCAGATATCGTATTACACTCCGCCACAAAATATATCGGTGGACATAATGATGTGTTAGCTGGCGTTGTTACTGTTAAAGATCCTGATTTGGTCAATCAGTTTGCGCTCCTTCACAACATGATTGGTGCTACATTGTCACCATTTGACAGCTACTTATTACAACGTGGTTTAAAGACATTACATTTACGGGTCACACGCGCTCAAGAAAATGCGCAACGTTTAGCCGCACGATGTAAACATTTAAAGGGCATTCAAGACGTCCTCTACAGTGGGCGTACGGGCATGTTAAGTTTACGTTTAGAACAAAACTATAGTGCGGAAAAATTACTCGATCATATTCATGTTTCTCGATTTGCAGAAAGTTTAGGTGGAACGGAAACGTTTATCACTTTTCCTTACACGCAAACACATGTGGATATGCCGGACGCTGAAAAAGATGCACGTGGTATCGATCAACATTTAATACGTTTGTCTTTAGGTATCGAAGCCTATGAAGATATTGAATCAGATTTTATACAGGCTTTAAATCAATCACGAGAAGGGGTGATACAATGACCCATTCCAAAACAACGCAACTTATTCATGACCACCATCGTGGCAAAACGTATCAAAGTGCGAATTTACCCTTGTATTATTCATCGACGTATCACCAACATACGCTAGGTGGAGAAACCACATATGATTATGCAAGAAGTGGTAATCCTAATCGAGAACTACTCGAAAGAAAACTCGCTGAACTCGAAAACGGTACACATGGCTTTGCATTTAACTCAGGTATTAGTGCGATTACGAGTGTTTTTCTTACTTTAAAAGCAGGTGATCATGTCCTATTGCCTGACGACGTCTACGGAGGCACCTTCCGATTAACAGAACAAATTTTAAGTAAATTCGATATTCAATTCACAACAGTCGACGCTGAAAAGACGGAAAATTTCGAAAAATATATTACACCTCGTACAAAATTGATTTATATTGAAACACCATCTAATCCATTATTTAAAATAACGGATATTCGAGCAGTAGCTAAAATTGCACAACGTCACAATCTTTTATTAGCTGTAGACAATACGTTTATGACACCGATGGCTCAAAATCCTTTAGATTTAGGCGCTGATATCGTGATTCATAGTGCTACGAAATTTCTGGGCGGTCATAGCGATTTAATTGCCGGTGCCGTTGTTACAAATCATGCTGCCTTTGCTGAAGCCATTTATTTAATACAAAACGGCACAGGTTCAGGTCTTTCTGTTTACGACAGTTGGACATTAACACAACACATTAAAACACTTGATGTGCGCTTTCGACACGCATCTAAAAGTGCACAACGTATCGTGCGATTTTTAGAACAACATCCGGCTATTGCTGACGTATATTACCCAGGTTATAGCCCCGTGCATCTTAACCAAGCTGAACATGGTGGTGCTGTATTTGGATTTAGACTTAAACATGAACATCTTGCACAAACTTTTGTCGATGCATTACACCTGCCGTTAGTGTCTGTAAGTTTGGGTGGCGTAGAAACGATACTATCACATCCCCACTCTATGTCCCATGCGGCCATACCTCAACACATTCGAGAAGCAAGGGGCATCACATTTGGATTATTTAGACTTAGCGTTGGATTAGAAGACACCGATACATTAATTAAAGACTTAGATGATGCATTAAAGGAGGTTTACGATGAGTCGCTTATTAAACACCCTAAAAGACAATATTCTAGTGGCTGATGGCGCAATGGGAACAATCCTTTACTCTGAAGGACTTGATACATGTCCAGAAGCTTACAATTTAACGCACCCAGAAAAAGTTGAACATATTCATCGTTCCTATATACAGGCTGGCGCTGACATTATTCAAACAAACACTTACGGTGCCAATTTTGAAAAATTAAAAGCGTTCGGTTTAGAACATAAAGTACGTGACATTCATGAAGCTGCCGTTGCCATCGCAAAGCGTGCATCTAAAGAAGATACGTTTATCCTTGGCACTGTGGGTGGCTTTCGCGGCATTAAACAAGGTGATTTCTCACTACCTGCCATTCAATATCATACTGAAATTCAAGTAGATAGTTTAGTACAAGGCGGTGTGGATGGACTTTTATTTGAAACGTACTACGATTTGGATGAACTGCTCACCGTTATTAAAGCGACGCGTAAAAAGTACAACATTCCAATCATTGCCCAATTAACCGCTTCGAATACAAATTATTTAAGAGATGGCACTGTGATTAATGATGCACTCGAACAAGTCATTCAGGCTGGGGCCAATATCGTCGGTTTAAATTGTCACCATGGACCGCACCATATGAAAAATACCTTTAGCCATATTGCCCTACCATCGCACGCGTATCTCTCCTGTTATCCAAATGCCAGCTTGTTGGACATTGAAAATAATAACTTTAAATACAGTAATAATGCGACGTACTTTGGAGAAGTCGCAGAACAATTGATTCAAGAAGGTGTTCGGATTATCGGCGGCTGTTGTGGGACCACGCCAGAACATATTCATCATATTAAAACGTCCGTGCAAGGGTTAAAACCGATTAAACATAAAAAAGTGATACCCATTCATAAGAAACAAGAGAGTACGCAACATCCGTCATCAAAACTTAATTTAAAAGAACGCGTGACCAGACAACCTACCATTATTGTTGAGTTGGACACACCAAAACACCTTGATACCGGGCGTTTTTTTAAAAATATCGAAGCGCTGGATCGCGCCAATATTGACGCCGTAACGCTAGCAGATAATTCACTCGCTACGGTCCGCATTTCCAACGTGGCCGCAGCAAGTTTAATCAAACAAAAGTATCATATTGAGCCACTTGTTCACATTACTTGTCGTGATCGTAATCTCATCGGTTTACAATCACATCTTCTTGGCTTATCACTACTCGGTATTAACGAAATTTTAGCCATAACTGGAGACCCTTCAAAAGTAGGCCATCTCCCAGGTGCGACGAATGTTTATGATGTGAACTCTAAAGGATTAACAGAACTTGCCTTACGCTTTAATGAAGGTATTAACACAGACGGTGATGCGCTGAAGAGACGTACCAATTTCAACATCGCTGGTGGTTTTGACCCTCATGTCAGAAATATTGATGCAGCTGTCCGAAAACTCGAAACTAAAATTGAAAGTGGCATGCATTATTTCATTACGCAACCCGTATTTACTAAAGAAAAAATTGTTGAAATTTATGAAGCAACGAAACATCTCAACGTGCCTTTATTTATAGGTATTATGCCTATCACGAGTTATAACAATGCGCTATTTCTTCATAACGAAGTGCCAGGCATCAAAATGACTGACGATGTATTAGCACGCTTCAAAGCTGTTGCAGGTGATAAAACGGCGACATACGAACTTTCTATTTCCATTTGTAAATCATTAATTGATACCGTACATCAATACTTTAATGGTTTATATCTCATTACACCGTTCGAACGTGTCGACTATTCTTTAGAACTTGCAGCTTACTCAAAATCAATCACATCAACCAATCAGGAGGTTATATTATGACAATTAAAACAACTAACTTAGGATTCCCAAGACTTGGACGTAAACGTGAATGGAAAAAAGCGATTGAAAACTACTGGAATCAAGCGATTACGAAAGCAGAATTAGATGAAACGTTACTCAATTTACACCGTGAAAATTTATTACTTCAAAAAAATCATCATTTAGATAGTGTACCAGTCGGTGACTTTTCACTTTATGACCATATTCTAGATACATCTTTACTTTTTAATATTATCCCTGAACGTTTCCAAGGACGTGAGGTTGATGATGATTTACTTTTTGATATTGCACGTGGTAATAAAGAACACGTCGCAAGTGCACTCATTAAATGGTTTAATACAAACTATCACTATATTGTACCTGAATGGGACAATGTCACACCTAAATTAGGACGTCATATCATTTTAGAACGCTTTAACTATGCGAAATCGCTTAACATTAATGCGCACCCTGTGATTGTCGGACCTATTACTTTCGTCAAATTATCAAAAGGCGGCGATCAATCACTTGAAGAAAAAGTACGTACCCTACTTCCACTATATATCGAAGCTTTCGAAGCTTTAATTCAAGCAGGTGCGGAATTGATTCAAGTTGATGAGCCCGTGTTAGTCACAGATGATGGTGAAGATTTAGAGGCCATTACACGTGAGGCGTATGAGGCTTTTGCAGGGGCTGAAGTGGCTCAAAAATTAATCATTCAAACGTATTTCGAACGCGCTAACGTCAAATTCTTAAGCAGTCTTCCTGTAAAAGGATTTGGTTTAGATTTTGTACATGACCGTGGAGAAAACTTGAAACAAATTAAAAACGGTAACTTCGATGCATCTAAAACATTATTCGCTGGTATCATTGACGGTCGTAATGTATGGGCAGCCGATGTTCAAGCTAAAAAAGCGCTCATCGAAACATTAGCCACTTATACAGATGATCTTTATATCAACCCTTCATCATCATTGCTTCACGTTCCAGTATCATTAGATGATGAAACATTGGATGAAACAGTACGTGATGGTTTAAGTTTTGCGACAGAAAAATTGGAAGAATTGGATGCGTTAAAACGTGCAATTAATGATGGAAATACTGAAAAACTAGACGCATTACAAGCACAATATGAGCGTTTCCAAAATCAAGATTTCAAAAACTTAACGTATGATTTTGACAGTGTGCGGGCTTCACGTGAATCTAAATTTGAAACACGTAAAGTATTGCAACAAGAACGTTTAAATTTACCTGATTTACCTACAACGACGATTGGATCATTTCCACAATCTCGAGAAGTACGAAAAAAACGTGCGGATTGGAAAAACAATCGTATTTCAAATGAGGAATATGAAACATTCTTAAAAGCGGAAATTGGACGTTGGATTGAGATTCAAGAAGATATTGGCTTAGACGTTTTTGTCCATGGTGAATTCGAACGTAACGACATGGTTGAATTCTTTGGTGAAAAACTTCAAGGATTTTTAGTAACAAAATTCGGTTGGGTGCAGTCTTATGGTTCTCGTGCGGTGAAACCACCGATTATATATGGTGATGTGAAATGGACAGCACCGCTAACAGTCAAAGAAACTGTTTATGCACAAAGCTTAACAGACAAACCTGTCAAAGGTATGCTTACAGGTCCTGTAACGATTTTAAACTGGTCATTTGAACGTGTAGACTTACCGCGAGAAGAGGTACAAAATCAAATCGCTTTAGCTATTAATGAGGAAGTGTTGGCGCTCGAGGAAGCTGGTATCAAAGTCATTCAAGTGGATGAACCTGCATTACGTGAAGGCTTACCACTGCGTAAAGCCTATCATGAAGATTATTTACGTAAAGCCGTGCATAGCTTCAAACTGGCGACATCATCAGTGGCGGATCATACACAAATCCACACACATATGTGCTACTCACAATTTGGTCAAATCATTCATGCGATTCATGAACTTGATGCGGATGTTATTTCTATTGAAACATCACGTAGTCATGGCGATTTAATCAAAGACTTTGAAGATATCAATTATGATTTAGGTATCGGCTTAGGCGTATACGATATTCATAGTCCGCGTATTCCTACTGAAGATGAAATAACGACAGCCATTCAAAGAGGCTTACAACAAATTGACCGCTCACTCTTCTGGGTGAATCCAGACTGTGGTTTGAAAACGCGTAAAGAAGCAGAAGTGAAAGACGCTTTAAACGTTCTCGTGAACAGCGCGAAAAAACTACGTCAACATACGACAACACCGACAGCATAATCACTTTTAGAAAGGATGATAGCCATGTCCTATCCATTATGGCAACAACTGGATCATTTAAAGTCCCTGACATGGGTGGATTTAACACATACCTTCAACGCACACTCCCCTCACTTTAGTGCGTTTGAAAGTGCTCAAATTGACACCCCATTCACTGTTCTAAAAGATGGATTTTTCGTTCAACAGTGGCAGCTTGTGACACAATACGGCACCCATATTGATGCCCCTATTCACTTTGTAGATCACACACGGTACTTACATGAATTAGCGCTTAAAGAATTGGTACTCCCGTTAATTGTGCTCGATTTTTCTAAAGAAGTAGCGGAAAATGCTGACTTTGTACTTACACGTGAACACATTGAACAGTGGGAAGCACAAAACGGGACGATTGAACCTGACACGTTCATCGCCTTTCGAAGTGATTGGTCGAAAAGTTGGCCTCATACGGATCAATTTGAAAATAAAGATGCTGAAGGCCTTCAACATCTTCCCGGTTGGGGGCTTGATGCTTTAAAATTTTTAATCGAAACACGTCACGTAAAAGCCATTGGTCATGAAACATTTGATACCGATGCTTCTGTTGATATTCGAAAACATGGTGATATCGTAGGTGAACGTTATGTTTTAGGTCAAGATACGTATCAAATTGAGCTTTTAAACAATTTAGATCAACTTCCTACACGTGGCGCAATCATTTATCACATCCCGCCAAAACCTGATCAAGCTCCTGGATTTCCTGTGCGTAGTTTTGCGATACTTCCAGAATAAAAATTGATAATTTATCTGAGGTGGGACATAGTACACCTGTTAATTAAAAATATGCCAACAAAATTCATTGATACATGAAATTTGTTGGCTATTATTTATCTATATTATTAAATTTAGTCTTAATGATACACATTTTGATGAATTGTGATTGATTCCTTAGACGCGATTTCTGAGGTATAAAGCCGAATCCGAAAATCCTTTTTGAGGTAAAGCGCCTAGAAAAGCGAGGTGTTAGGGACAATTATAAATTGAAAACCTTTACGTCCTATCCATCATTTTTATGTTATTATATTTAATAATAAATAATTTTTATAGGAGGACGTTATGTTGAGAGCATCGTGGATATTGTGGAGCATCGTAACAGCTTTTTGGTTTATTTTATATTTAAGTGTATCGGCTTTTTTATGGTTACGTGAAGTTGACGGTACCGGTACAGTTCAAACGCCAGAATTAAAACTGATTTCCATCGGTGTATGGAGTGCATTTTTTATCATTCCATGTTGCATTCAAATCACATGGTTCATTTTCAATCTGATTAAATCTAAAAAATAGTCGTTATACCGCTAATATAACACCAAGCAAAAATTGCATTATTTCGTATTCAAAAGTTCACATATATCAATGTTAATCATGACGTCATGTTTTTAAATGATGCATCAACATCAATGTCATACTTATCTTAGGGGGGATGTTTATGAAAATATCGTGGATTATATGGTGGATTTTTAATGCCTTTTGGTTATTATTACTCTTAATATTTGGCATAATTTTGATATTAGCTGTGTTTGTACCCACTCATCTAATTAATTTTGGCGCGATACATATTTATATCGTTATCATCTTGATTGTGCTGTCAAAACTCATTATTCCATTCATCATTCATATTGTGTGGTTAATCGTTAATATTACATTAACAATCAAAGAACGTAATAAACCGAAATATCAAGAGAAAGTGTGATTAAAATGTTGCAAGCAGTGTTACATGGCATTTTACTTGCTTTAGGCTTGATTTTACCGTTAGGTGCTCAAAATGTCTTTGTTTTTAATCAAGGGGCGAATCACAAAAATTGGGTGCGTACCCTACCTGTCATCGTGACTGCAGGCTTATGTGATACGTTATTAATTTTACTTGCGGTTTTAGGCGTCTCTTTAGTGTTGATGTCTTTACCTACGCTTCAATTGGTCATTTATATCATTGGTTTCATTTTTTTACTTTATATGGCCTGGTCATTATGGCGTGAAAAGCCTGCGTCAATAGAAAAGCAGACACAAATGTCGGCTAAGAAACAAATTGGCTTTGCCCTCTCAGTTTCACTGTTAAATCCGCATGCGATTATGGATACCATAGGCGTTATCGGGACAAGTGCAGCGCTTTATACAGGAAGTGAAAAAGTCATCTTTACGCTAGCAACGATTACTGTGTCATGGTTATGGTTTATCACGTTAGCCCTATTGGGACGTTTTGTAGGTCATGTCGATCGTACGGGTAAATTTATTATTATATTAAACAAATGCTCAAGTATCATTATCATTGTCGTAGCAATCATCATCCTTAAAAACATACTTCAACTTTTATAATTCTACTTATATTTAACTTTCTAAAGAGGTGTTCAATATCACCTCTCTTTTTTTTCGACATCCATATAAATGTTATCTCATTAAATGTACTTTAACTTAATAGATTTAGAGAATGTTATTTTTGTAATTTTAAAAACAATAATAACTTATATTATTTAATGTATATATACCAACCTAAATTTTATCATTTTATGTTATGATTACCACAATACAATTTTTATTGATATTTAAAAACTTTAAAAAAGGGTGGGAGCACAGATGGATTTCATTAAAAAGTACAAATGGTTTATTATCAGTGGTATAGTGGCGTTAGCTATCATTATTTTACTCACATTCGTATTCATTAAAAATAAGAAAGTAAATGTAGAAGATGATGTCAAAGTCGAATTTTCAGGATACAACGGATCAGGTTATGCACATATCTCTGATAAGTCCTTAGAAAAAATTACAAATAAACTTTTAGCTCAAGCATTAAGACAGGCAGATTTTAAAAATAAAGATGTCATTGAGATGATTGAAAAAGGTAATACAGATGACTTAGATAGCGAAAAATTCACTAAAGAAGAACAAGATCAATTGTTGAAAGCAGGAAAGATATTAGAAAGCTTTGACCTTGATATTGATAAAGAAGATAAATTATCAAATGGTGACAAAATTAAAGTCACGTTAAAAATTAAGAAAAACATGTCAAAAGAGTATCAACTAAAAGCAAAAGAATTCACTAAAGAATTTAAAGTGTCCGGTTTAAAAAATCCGAAATCTCTTGATGCAAAATCTTTATTTGAAGGCTTAAATCCAACATTTACTGGATTGAATGGTAGCGGGCAACTCCATCTTTTATATAAAGATGCACCTGAATCAATCAAAAAGCTATCTCTTTCAAGCTTTGAATTTACCGTCCCAAATAATGGAAAACTCAAAAACGGAGATAAAATTAAGTTAGAAGTACCTGAAGAAGTCGTCAAGCAAATTAATGACAGTGAATCCACGAACTTTAAGGGCAATACAACATATGAATTAGAAGTAAAAGATTTAAAAGACATTAATAAGCTGGAAAACGTGAGCGCTCTATTAGAAGACAACACTAAACTTATTAATGATCGCTTTAAAAGTTCAAGTTATTCAAAATCCTCTACCGAACAAATTGGTCAATACTTTAAAACGAGTAATAATTTAGATTCAGAATATGGCTTTGGTTCAAGTGATAGTGACAACACGTCTGAAAAAATCTCACCCGTGCGCGACATCGAAGACACTAGAGTGACGTTAATTACTGCAGTAAAAGTCACTGAAACAAGCAAATACTCTGACCCAGAGGTAAAATATGCGTACTCTGGTTACTCAAATTATCTTTTAGAAGGCAACCGATTAACCAAAGACGATACGACTAGAGAAATTGACGAATTAAATTCAGAAGAGGATTTGGAAGAATTTAATAATACGTTAGATAGCAATGGTTTCATCGCATTATAAATCATTTAAACAAGATGATATAACAAAAAGGGTGGCATATGAAATATGCGCACCCTTTTTTTAATATTTTAGAGTCAATTAAAGATGAGGTAACAACTTTTTAAGCGTATGCACCATTAATTAGTATTTCCGTAAAAATTGTGCATCTTCTTCATGATAGGTCGTCATCACAAATTGATGTACATCATGAATCACGCGATTAATGACATCCGTAGACTGTGCTAATATACGTACCGTTAGCCCATGTGTAGGCAATAATGTGACACCGACACGACATGTAAGATTAATGTGCTGAGTGACCACATCTTGAACCGCTTCAACACATTTTTGGTTCACGTGAGGACTCACATAAAAACATGTCCCTAGATGGGTAAAACCTTCCATATATCCGATATCAGATACTTTATTTTTATGAGTGTCTAACCGTAAATGATCATAAACAACCAATTGACCATCCACTTCAATTTCATTTAATAAATGTAAGTAGTCGTATTGAAACATACGCCCTTCTTTGTCATAACCCGGAGTCAGAATATCTGAATAAAACATTGTCGCATGCTTTGACAATTTAAAAACATTATGTTGGTAAAATTTAGCGTGTGTATAACCAATAATAGGATCTCCAATGTATTCCATAAAACTTTCATCCTCCAACATGAAAGTTTGGTATTGTTCCACACGATCTGCCAACGTTTTAAAGACAATGGTCGCCCCTTGATTTGTTAAAACAGCATGCGCATTTTTTTCAAAATGTATGCGCATCCGGTAGCGGTCACCATCGACAAAGCCACCACCTAATTGAATTAAAAACATAGTCGGATGCGGACTGCCGTTAAGATACGATGGACGTAATACTTTGAGCCCACCTTGAAAATACGTTTTACCATTTATCGTTTTGGACCCATCATGTTTAAATGTGAGATCCAGTTCCCCTGTCCAATCTGAAATGGCCATACTATGCTAATCCTTCAAGAAAAACGTCTTTACGAATCCACGCGATGACATCTTCTAAACCTTCATCTGTTTTTAAATTCGTAAATGTGAATGGGCGGTCTTTTCTAAACTTCGTCGTATCTTCAGCCATTTGATCTAAAGAGGCACCAACGTGCGGCGCAAGGTCTGTTTTATTGATAATAAAATAATCAGATTTTATCATCCCTTGCCCCCCTTTTCGAGGAATCTTCTCTCCTTGCGCAACATCAATGATATATATTGAAAAGTCCACAAGTTCTGGACTAAACGTTGCTGCTAAATTATCACCACCAGACTCAATAAACAACAATTCTATATCAGGATGTCGTTCCATTAATTCATCAATTGCCGCAAAATTCATAGAGGCATCTTCACGGATGGCAGTGTGCGGGCAGCCTCCGGTCTCAATGCCAATGATACGATCTTCAGGTAAAACACCTGTTGCGACAAGAATTTTTTCATCTTCTTTTGTATAAATATCATTTGTAATGACACCTATACTTTTATCCTTCGATAATTGTTTCACGACTTTCTCAATAAGTTGCGTTTTGCCTGCCCCAACAGGACCCCCAATACCAATTTTTACAGGTTTCATATTAAATCCTCCTACGAAATAAAGATTCTAACGTTCACATTTTCATGTTCTAATTGATTCATCTCAATGCCTGGTGCAGTAAGTCCAAAATTGGATGTTTCTTGATGCATAATAGACTTACGCGTTTCTGTAATAAAAGCCATCATATCCATAACAATTTTTTGTCCTTCTGTTTGTCCTAACGGAATGGCTCGCACCGCATTTTGCGTTAAACTTGAAATATTTTGGTATAAGAAATAATCGATAATTCGTTCTAAAGCAATACCTAAATGATGTCCTAATAATGTAAATACTACTGCAGGATGACCATGAAGCCGATATGCACTGACTTCTTTAAAATACCAATTTAACCATTGGTCATCATAAAGCGTATGTGCCAAGTGTGCCATACGTTTTCCCATTTGCTTTGTACCCACACGCGTTTCTCTAGGAATATTTTGTACAAACAATAATTGATCAATGCGTTTCATTTCTGCGATATCGTGATTTTCAACCGCTTCATACGTCATACGCATCGCTAAACCATCCGTATATGTTAACTGCTCTGTAAGAAACACTTCTAACCAGTTTTGAAACGATGCCGCATCGTCAACGTCATTCCGTTGAATGTAAGTTTCTAATCCATATGAATGACTAAATGCACCCGTTGGAAATTGTGAATCACAAAATTGAAAGAGCTTTAGTTCAGCTTGCTTAATCATGAGAATGTCCTATATGTTTAAAGGCTTGATTGACTTTACGTGCTTCACGTTCATAAGGAATGCCTAGACCTTTTAATAGGTCCTCAACTAAGTAATCATATTGAACGAGCATTTCCGTGTCAGTGAATTGTGCAGGTAAATGACGGTTACCTAATTGATGCGCAATGTCACCCATTTCTTTCAACGAGCGTGGCTTTATCGCGATAATATCTTCAGAATTAACATCTATAATAATCATATTGTTTTCATCACGATATAAAATATCTCCATATTGTAAATCGATGGGCTGATTTAGGCGAATGCCTATTTCTGTACCGTGATCCGTTGTGACACGTTGGATACGTTTAACGAGATCAGAATTTTCAAGATATACTTTTTCAATGTGCATTTGTTTTTCTTCTTGCGTTAAATTTGCAATATTACCTTGAATGGATTCTACTATCATGTGGTCATCTCCTTTTCTTCGACACTTATTTTAACATTTACAGATAGAAACGAATAATAAAACACTTTCGTAGAATAACAAATAAACAAAAAGGTAGTCTCAGGTCATACTAAAAAGAGCGTTGCCAGTAAATCTGACAACACCCTTTAAATTTCATTATTTTATTATCATACTATTTCAGATGCTGGGCACCTTTTTGTTTTTTACAGGATGATCTAATACAAAAGTGGCGCCAACCGTATTTTTACGATATTGGTAAATGAAATAGCCGAGCCATAACGCCGTACACCCTATTGCGATAACGTAGCTCAAATTAAGGTCCAAACCGAATCCTATTGGTTGACTTAAAATATAAGTGAACAAATTCCATGTCATGAACG
This sequence comes from Staphylococcus sp. 11007852, assembly GCF_011394325.1. NCBI lineage: Bacteria > Bacillati > Bacillota > Bacilli > Caryophanales > Staphylococcaceae > Staphylococcus > Staphylococcus sp. 11007852. The sequence goes on from NZ_JAANBJ010000008.1 coordinate 45,697, forward strand.
TTGCTGGAACTGCCGCTACCCAAAAGTTTTTCTTCGCAATCAACAAATACATTGCACCTACCCATAATGCGACCGCTGCAGTCGTCTGATTAGCCCAAGAAAAATAGCGCCATAAAATCGTAAAATCGATTTGAGTCAGTAAAAAGCTTGCTACAAATAACGGAACAGCCACAAGAAATCGTTTGCCAATGGCCTTTTGTCCTAAATGAATATAATCTGCAATAATCATCCGTGCACTTCTAAATGATGTATCACCACTTGTAATCGGTAAAATAATGACACCTAAAATAGCAATTGTTCCAAACACTGAACCTAAAAGCATCGTCGCGACTTTACTTACTACAAGTGCCGCTTCACCTTGAGCCAATACGTTTTGTAAACCTCCGTAACTACCAAACAAGCTCATCGCTGCCGCTGCCCAAATCATTGCGATGATACCTTCTGCGATCATCATGCCGTAAAAAATCACACGCGCATTTTTCTCTTTATTCGTTGTACGTGAAATAATCGGTGACTGTGTCGCATGAAAACCTGATAACGCCCCACAAGTAATCGTAAAGAACAGTAGAGGGAATATCGGCGCATGGTCGGGATGCATATTTTGTAATGTTAGCTCAGGAATTGGCGAGCCAGTTTGAATTAATCTGAATCCTACGCCCACAGCACTAATGACAAGTAACGCCCCAAATACAGGATAAATACGTCCAATGATTTTATCGATTGGCAATACTGTCGATAAAATATAGTACACAAAAATCACGAAAATAATAAAGCCTAATGCTATGCGACCGTCCATTAAATTATGAAGTAACAAGGCAGGGCTCGTTACGAAAACCGTTCCTGTTAGCAAAAGTAACAATAATGTAAAGACATTGACCACATGTTTCATAGCTTGCCCTAAAAATTTCCCAGCAAGCTGTGGTAAATGTGCACCACGATTTCGAATAGAAATCATCCCTGTTAAATAATCATGGACCGCTCCAGCAAAAATACAACCAACTACAATCCATATAAAGGCAACCGGACCATAGAGTGCTCCCATAATCGGTCCAAAAATAGGTCCCACACCCGCAATATTAAGTAATTGTATAAGTGAATTAGAAGATGTTTTCATTGGGACATAATCGACATTATCGCGTTGGTCGTGTGCTGGTGTTGGTCGATCATATTTAGGACCAAACATGTGATCAATATATTTTCCATAAGTAAAATAGCCTAAAATCAACACAATGATACAAACAATAAACGTAATCATCGTACTCCCCCTTTTTCCCCTTAAATAATTTTGAAAACGCTTTCTTGTATTGTAAACGATATGCTGTTCATTCACAATATTGACACAAATTTAAATTCATAAAATGAAATGTCGCGCTTACGTGTTGACTGCTATTCAACCTTCGTCGGATTTTTTATCCCGAAGTTTTCTTATGGTATCTAAAGTAATAAAACGCGCTAAAACGACATTGACGACCCACAAATTTTTAAAGTATTGCTTTTCATCGTCTCATGAAACAGGATGTTTCAATATCGTATGACATAGGTAAACAGTTAATGTGAACATCATTAGAATTGTGCGATTATTGGATTTTATTTCGAATTTGAAATTTTTTGCTTGAAATGGTTTGAATTATGGTATATTATTTATACCATAAAGTAATAAAACATAACTAGGGGGCATTTTAAAATGGCAAAATATAATTTCGATCAAGTACACAGCACATTAGACTTTTCAATTAAACATTTAATGGTATCTAAAGTTAAAGGCACTTTTGATGATTATCATGTTGAGTTAACTGGTGATCTAAACGACCTTTCAACTGTAGAAGCAACAGTGAAAATTGATGTTGATTCAATTAATACAGGTAACAAAGATCGTGATAATCACTTAAAATCAGCTGATTTCTTCAATACAGATGAAAACAAAGAAATTACATTTAAAACGACTAAAATTACTGAAGATAGCGTAACTGGAGAATTAACAATTGCTGGCCAAACACATGAAGAAACATTTGATTTCGATTTTAATGGTATTAGTGTGAACCCTATGTCAGGTGGTAAAGTTACTGGTTTCTCTGTATCAGGTAAAATCAACCGTGAAAAATACGGCGTAGACTTCAACCAAGCTTTAGAAACAGGTGGCGTTATGATTGGTAAAGATGTAAAATTTGAAGCTGATGCTGAATTCTCTGTAGAAGAATAATACGATGCTTTATAATGCTTTTCACCTCAAAATTCATATAAAAATGGCCTTCAACGTGCACTTTTAAAGATGCACGCTGAAGGCTTTTATTATGCGTATTAAGCGCATTCAATTCAGATGCTGTGTTAATAACGAATATTAAACAATACCACACATTACAAAGCTTACATGTTTTTTTATGTATTTTTAAAAGCGGGTATAGTTCATTGAAAACGTTAAGGAGGTCATCCATATGCTTAAAATGAAAGCATGGCCAAAAGAACGTGACACACTTCAACGCATTGCTCAAATGCACGGCAAATATAAAATTGCGAGTGCCATTCAAGAACCCCAATCGGCACATATTATTTTAGACGTTACAACGACTGGCTTTTCAACAGGTCTATTATTCTATCATGATTGTACCTATACCATCCAAGTCGACTTACAAGCACATCGAATCAAAATTGTAACAGATCGCGGCCGCGCTGATTATCCGTTAAAAGATGGCACATCCATCCAAACCTATTACAACTGGATAACGCATACGTTAAAACAATTCGATATTGATGTTTCAATCTATCCTAAACCGCAATAAGTAGCGGATCTTACACTTTTTGATGAAGATACCGTTCATCATTATAATAAAAAAATAAGTTTAGAAGTTTTACAGTTAATGAAATTTGCATTACGTGCGTTAAGCCAATTTATTGCTCCATTTCGTGCGCGTAAAGTGAAGCCAGGCTTGTTTTGGAGGACATTTGATATATCCACGTTACTCAATTACAACGCTTTTCACGAAACATTTAAACCTTCACAAGTGATTGAATACGCAGCTTTTGATGAACATTTTATCGAATTTGGCTTTTGGTTTGGTGATGAAACATTTGAAGGTCCAACTTTCTTTATATTGCCATATCCATTTGTCGATGCATCGTTTACATTTGATCAACCTTTATTGGATTACGCGTATTTTGATACGTCATTAACAGAATTAATATATCCATTAGATGCTGTAACTCCAGAATCATTTTATGACTTACGAACATTTTTTAATCAAGGATTTCATATTTTTAAAGACCATTTGTCATGGCAACATTGTCAACATTATGAAGTACCACTAAAAATGCTACAAAATCAAATTGGAAAATCACCCATTAAAACACAGCGGTGTGTATTCCCTCATAGATGATGATAAAAAGAAGGCAGGACATAAATCATCTCATTTTGATTATTCCTAACACCTCGCTTTTCTAGGTGCTTCAGAAGTCTCGGCTAAGGAAGTAATCAAAGTAATACAAAAACCCCCTATAAAGTTTTCACTTTTTAAGTATCTACTTTATAGGGAGCAATATATGAATAAGTTTTGTTGGCTGTATTGATATACAGGATTGTTATGTCCACTCTCTTTACCCATATTAAATCAACGAAAACACTATTCATATTTATTTTATGCTTCTCCTTGTATATTTAAGCCATTTTTAACAACGCCTTCGTTTTGGACTGGCGCAATTTCTTTGCCGTACGTATATACATTGCCTTTAACATCTAAACCTTCTACTTGAGCACCGTCTAAAATACTAATGACAATCGCAGATAATTCTTTAATAACACCTTTTACTAATGATTCACCGGTGCCACCATACGTTTTCACATTTTCGTGTACCGTAATTTGATCCACAGGCTTACTGATCTGGATACCTACTGCACCATCACCATGTGTCTCAATGCGTTTTAAATGGAGTTCTTTGATCGTCCCCTCATAGTTATTAATACCTCGCGCACCTGTTCCTTTAGTCATAATTGTAGCTTGAATATCCAACAACTGAATATGTCCAAAATTCACAAAGCCGATTCCGCATTTTTCCTACTATAAAAATGATACCACCATTGCGCACCATTTAACCAATATTATGCTACAAAAGTATCCAGACATAACGTGCCGTGTTAAAACACGCTAATATAAAAAAGACGCGTATGTCTATCGTAGAGACACACCCGTCTTAATGGTTATTGATTTGCTAAATAATTGTCTGGGTTCACTGCATACTGATTTCCTATGCCACCTGACATACGTTGGAAATGTAAGTGTGGACCTGTAGAATTCCCAGTGCTACCTGATAAACCAATTTGTTGTCCTTTTTTAACAGTATCACCTGCTTGAACATTTAATTGATTCATATGCATGTACCATTGGTAATAATTACTGTTCGCTTCCTGAATGGTAATTTGGTTACCTCCACCGTAATTGCTCCAACCACTGTCAATAACTTTACCATCAGTAAATGAATACACTGGTGTATTTTCAGGCATACCGTAGTCTACCCCGTAGTGTGCCCCACCTGTCGTATACTGTCCATATGGTTGCCACTTCGGATACTTTTTAAGCCATCCCGACGCAGCTTGACTCGTGTTCGACGTACCGTCATGATTTTGCTGAGCATTGCCACCAGATTGTTGTTGAGACATGCCATAAGAAGCAGTTCTTCCACCTTGTGTACCGTTACCTGTTTGATCTGTCGCATTTACATGCCAATTTCCCTGAGACTGCGTGTACGCCTGTGACGCATTGTATTGTGATTGATTATTACGGTTTTGGGCTTGAATGGCTTCATGAGATTGACTAGGTGTGTCACTATTGTCATTTTGGAATGTTTGCGTGTAATACACATAGTGCATATGGCCGCTGGCATCAGTATAGGATGATTGATATAAACCTTGTTCAAACATTGACACATCCCAATTACCATCTATTGTATGATGATAATTACCGTGCGCATCTATCGTAATATAATCATTCGTTTCTTCTGAAAATGTTGTAGTATAAGCTGACGGTTGGATACCTTCTGACGCTTCGGCATCTCCATGCATGAGACCAAACGTCGCAAATCCAATAGTAGCGATTGTCGTAGCTGTTACTTTTTTCATATAAATCCTCCTAAAACTATTGCATTTTTAATGCTAACAGCATGGTAACATATTTATACCACCAAGCAAGGTTTGTTATTAATTTAAATTCATTTTGTAAAACAGTAGTAAACAAAAGCGTTTATTTAACAATTTAATAACATCGCATTTTCTATTTTGTAATGTCATTTCACACACAACTCAGCACATTATTTTGAAACTTTCCACTTTACAGAAATGATAGTATCGGTTATAATTATCTCGAATTCGAAATAATAAACAAAGAAGGTGTTGTCTTTGAATCGTACAGAGACGTCATTAAAAGTTTTTATTGGACTTAAACGCACAAACGACATGTTAGATAAGAAAATTCATAAAGACATCAAATCATATGGTTTAAATGTTACAGAATTTGCTGTATTAGAAGTGCTCTACAATCGTGGAGAACATACCATTCAACGCATTAAAGAGCGCATTTTAATCGCAAGTAGTAGTACCACGTATGTCGTTACTAACTTAGAGAAAAAAGGATATATAAAGCGTCGTCAAGATCCAAAAGATAGACGTGTGAGTTATGCCTCACTTACTGATAAAGGACAAGCATTCATGGAAGAGATTTTTCCACAACATGCTGACGCTATTGCTTCAGTATTCTCAGATTTAACAGAAGAAGAACTTGAAAGTTTACAAAAAGTTCTAAAACGCATTAGTACACAAGCCGAGTAATATGGGCTCAGTGTACTTGATTTTTACATTAAAATTATTTCGAATTAGAAATATAATTAAGGGAGAGATTTGATTATGATTCAATTTCCATTAAAAGGTATTCATCATGTGACTGCAATGACAGATGATGCTGAACGTAACTACCACTTTTTTACAGATATTTTAGGCATGCGCCTTGTGAAAAAAACAGTCAATCAAGATGACATTTATACGTACCATACATTTTTTGCCGATGATGAAGGCAATGCAGGTACTGATATGACATTCTTTGATTTTCCTAACAATCCTAAAGGTCAAAAAGGAACGAATTCAATCAGCCGTCCTTCATTTCGTGTTCCTAATGATGCAGCACTCGAATACTATCAAGCACGTTTTGATGCATTTAATGTAAAACATGATGGTATTCAAGACTTATTCGGTAAAAAAGTGTTACCCTTTGAAGAAGAGGACGGTCAGACTTACCAATTGATTTCTGATGAAAATAATACAGGCGTCGCACCTGGTGTACCTTGGAAAAATGGACCTGTCCCAGAAGATAAAGCGATTTACGGATTAGGTCCAATTGAGATTACAATGAGTTATTACGACAAATTTAAACAAACCCTCATTGATCTTTATGGCATGACACCTATTTTAGAAACAGAAGATGTTTCGATTTTAGAAGTAGGTGAAGGTGGTAATGGGGGACAAGTGATTTTACGTAAAGATCAAGGTACGCAAGCACGTCAAGGCTACGGTGAAGTACACCACGTATCATTCCGTGTTGAAGATGATACCGCAATACAAGATTGGTTTGAACGTTATGAAGCATTAGGCGTTAGAAATTCAGGCATCATTGACCGCTTCTTCTTTAAAGCACTCTATGCACGCATTGGACATATCTTAATTGAACTTTCAACAGACGGTCCAGGTTTCATGGGAGATGAACCTTATGAAACATTAGGTGAATCACTATCTTTACCACCATTTTTAGAAAGCAAAAGAGACTTTATAGAATCTGAAATAAGACCATTTAATACAAAACGATCCCATTAATTCTCTATGTGGAGGTCTGATGAGATGTATCATATTCAAGCAGAAAGTTTAACAAAACACGCATTATATAAGTTTTTAATTGGCACCGTTGCGCCGAGACCCATTGCGCTCATTACAACTTTATCTGAAGAAGGTATCACGAATATTGCACCATTTAGTTTCTTTAATATCGTGTCATCACAACCGCCCATCCTATCTGTAGCAATACAGCGACACGACGATGGCGCCATGAAAGATACCGCCCGTCATATCGCATCACATAAAGAGGCAATCGTACATGTGGTGACAGAAACGAATGTTCATGATGCGAATCAAACCGCTGCACCATTGAATGTAAATAATAGTGAACTTGATTTGACTCAGTTTACAACTTGTCATTCGTCAACATCACACATTCCAGCTTTAAATGAAAGCCCTGTACGATTTGAAACAAGGCTGTATGAGCATATTGAAATTAAGACGGAAGGGCATACTGTCTCAGACTTAATGCTATTAGAAATCAAACATCTCTATATTGATGAGACACTTTACGATCCCGAACAAGGTTATGTGGATGTTGCCAAACTTCAACCGGTAAGCCGTCTTGCCGGTGATGATTACGCAACATTAGGTGACTTTTTTACAATTGAAAGACCTAGATTTAAACGAGGTGAAAAATAAATGGAACATATTTTTAAACAAGGTCAAGCACAGGCACCGACATTTGTACTTTTACATGGTACCGGAGGCAATGAGCATGATTTATTACCCGTAGCTGAATTACTTGACCCATCGTATCACGCACTTGGCGTCCGAGGAAATGTTTCAGAAAACGGGATGAACCGTTTTTTCAAACGTCATGGTGAAGGCAACTATGATGTTGAAGATTTAAAATTCCGCGCCCATGAACTGCATCAATATATTCAAACGGCCGCACAGCACTATGGGTTTGATATCAATCATGTGATTTTAGTCGGGTTTTCAAATGGTGCGAATATCGCGATTGAATTATTATTAAATGCGGATATGCCCTATCGTAAAGGCTTACTTTTTGCGCCACTCTATCCTTTGGACGTTGATACACATTTAGACTTGTCACAAAAATCCGTGTTCCTATCCATGGGCGAAAATGATCCAATCGTCACTGTTCAACAAAGTCATGACGTGGAACAATTATTTAAGCAACGTGGCGCACATGTTACATCTTATTGGGTAAATAGCCATGAACTCACACGTGACGCAATCGAAGCCGCAAAAGCCACACTGTAATACAAGGGTGACTTTTCAAGACGCTGGTTCAATGACGACGCATATCTTATTTCATCGTTTACTTCAAAGTATTTAATATACTTTATAAAATATGTATTTACGCCTTCAAAGTTCACCCCCTCATGAATTTTGAAGGTTTTTTCTATGTGACTATATCGCATAAAATATGGCTACTTCTACGAGCATGTTAGCTTAAGAATTCGCCCCAACATAGTCTCAGCCTTATGTATGTTAATGAGCTTCAGTCTCTTTTAATTTTTGACAAAAAAATAACCCAGGAAATGTCCTGAGTTACTTTCGATAGACCCGAATATTAATTTCATAATAGTCGTCATGATCTTTTTCTTTTTGTTCATATTTAATGCCGTTCGCTTTAATTTCTAATAAACTATCGGCAATAATATCTCGTGCTTCCGAAATATCACGTACAAATTCAGGAGGTCGCGCTGTGACGATTTCACTGTCTTCAGGTTTTTCAACAGCTGTATGTGTCGCTTTCAGACGCTCCTCTGTCTGCTTCACGTTCAATTGTTCATTTAAAATGATTTCTAACATTTCTTTTTGGCGTTCAGAGGGTTGTCCAACTAAAGCACGTCCGTGACGTTCCGTGATTTTATGTTCACGTACCGCATCCAGAACTATCGGCTCCAGTTTAAGCAAGCGCAACTTATTTGCGATAAAACTTTGACTTTTACCAACGCTTTTCGCAAGTTCTGATTGGGTGATACCTTCGAACGCTAATAATTTCTTATACGCTTCTGCTTCCTCAACTGCCGACAGGTTTTCACGTTGAATGTTTTCGATAAGTGCTACAACCGCAGTTTCTTCATCGCTGAGTAGTCTAACAATGACATCCGCTTCACTTTTATGAAGATGTTGTAACGCACGAAAACGGCGTTCACCTGCTATAATTTCATACATATTTTCTTCTATAGGTCGTACGACAATGGGTTGAAGTAATCCATGCGCGTGTATAGACTCAGCGAGTTCTTCAATGCGTGCAGTGTCAAAGGTTTGTCGCGGTTGATAACGGTTAGGCACAATACGTTCAATCTTAATCGTTTCCACGCCTTGTGCACTATCGTTTACAACCTCAAGTAATTCATCTTTATTTTTTAATCCAAATAGTTTAGAAAAAGGTTTTTTCATATGTCTTCTCTCCCTTAAACCATCCCAAACCTACACCATTTAGTCGATTAAAGGTGATTTATTTGGTGTGCCAGGTTTTCTTGGGTACTTTTTAGGTGTTTGACTACGCTTTTCAATTTTAATAATTTGTCTTTCTCCTGCATCTTCTGGTAATTCAAAAGTATGCACATCACCAATACGCCCTCCAAAAACACCAATGCCAAATCGTGCTTCTTCTAGTTCTTCTTGACCTTTTGATGATTTTAAAGCGATAAACATGCCACGCGTTTTAACAAGTGGTAAGCACAATTCACTTAAAACTGCCATACGTGCCACAGCTCTTGCTGTTACAATATCAAAAGACCCTCGGTAGTCTTGATTTTTCCCAAATGTTTCTGCACGATCATGTACAAAATGTACACCTTCAAGATCTAATGCATGTGCAAGTTGATTTAAAAACTGAATACGTTTATTTAAAGAATCAACAATCGTGACATGGATGTTGGGAAAAACGATTTTTAATGGAATACTTGGAAAACCAGCCCCTGCACCGACGTCACATAAATGCATATCTTGAGTGAAATCATGATAAAAGCTTGGTGTAATAGAATCATAGAAATGTTTTAAATACACCTCATGCTCTTCAGTGATGCTTGTTAAATTAATTTTTTCATTCCATGTGATAAGCATATCATAATATGTTTCAAACTGTTGTTTTTGCTTATCCGATAACGTGATGCCATGAGATTCAAGTTGAGATGCTAACCATGTGACACTCATTTATTTCACCCTCTGCAATTTACCTTGTTCTAAATACACGAGCAATATGGAGATATCGGCAGGGTTTACACCCGAAATTCGTGATGCTTGTGCAATATTTAATGGTTTTACTTCCGCAAGTTTTTCACGTGCTTCCGTTGCAAGACTATCAATTTTACTATAATCCAAGTCTTCTGGAATTTTCTTTTGTTCCATACGTTTCACTTTATCAACTTGTTGTAAAGATTTCGTGATATAGCCTTCGTATTTCGTTTGAATTTCTACCTGCTCTTCAATATCTGAACCTAATTGAGACGTTTCTTCTAATATTTCTAAAATGGTTGTATAAGTCATTTCAGGGCGACGTAACAATTCTTTTGCTAAAATACCATCTTTCAAACGCGAACCACCTTCACGCTCAATAATACTTTGTACACGTTCGTTTGGCTTAATTCGGATTTGAGATAAACGGGCTATTTCTGCTTCAATATGTTGTCGTTTTGCTTGGAACTTTGCATAACGTTTTTCAGAAATGAGTCCTAATTCGTAACCAATATCAGTTAAGCGTAAATCTGCATTGTCATGACGTAAAAGTAAGCGATATTCTGCACGTGATGTTAAGAGACGATACGGTTCATTTGTCCCTTTCGTAACGAGATCATCTATTAATACACCAATATAGGCATCAGAGCGTTGTAAAATCGTTTCTTCTTTCCCTAAAATACGCGCTGCCGCATTGATTCCTGCCATTAAACCTTGGCCTGCTGCTTCTTCGTATCCTGACGTACCATTAATTTGACCTGCAGTGTAAAGATTTTTTATTTTTTTCGTTTCAAGTGTTGGCCATAATTGCGTTGGTACAATCGCATCATACTCTATCGCATAGCCTGCACGCATCATGTCTGCTTTTTCTAATCCAGGAATGGTAGCCAACATTTGGCGTTGAACATGCTCTGGTAAACTTGTCGATAAGCCTTGGACATAGACCTCATTCGTATGACGTCCTTCAGGCTCAAGGAATAATTGATGACGTGGCTTATCATTAAAACGCACAAATTTATCTTCAATAGATGGACAATATCTTGGACCTGTTCCTTTAATCATACCGGAATACATCGCAGATAAATGTAAATTGTCATCAATGACTTTATGCGTGTCACCATTTGTATATGTTAACCAACACGGAAGTTGGTCTAAAATATACTCTGTCGTTTCATAACTAAATGCACGACCAACATCGTCACCCGGTTGGATTTCCGTTTTGCTATAGTCAATTGATCGAGCATTCACACGTGGTGGTGTACCTGTTTTAAACCGTACAACATCGAATCCAAGACCTCTTAAATGATCCGCTAGTGTAATAGATGGTAATTGATGATTAGGGCCACTAGAATATTTTAAGTTTCCTAAGATGATTTCACCGCAAAGGAACGTTCCCGTCGTTAATATAACGGCTTGTGCCATATACTCTGTACCAATATTTGTACGCACACCTTTAACTTCATCATTTTCAATGATAAGCTCATCAACCATGCCTTGCATCACATCAAGATTAGGCTCATCTTCTAATACACGTTTCATTTCTTGTTGGTATAATACTTTGTCAGCTTGTGCACGTAATGCACGTACTGCAGGCCCTTTACCTGTATTCAACATACGCATTTGGATATGCGTTTTATCTATCGTTTTAGCCATTTGACCACCTAAGGCATCGATTTCACGAACAACGATACCTTTCGCTGGTCCGCCAACTGATGGGTTACATGGCATAAACGCAATATTGTCTAAGTTAATTGTTAACATCAGTGTTTTGGCGCCACGACGTGCTGCCGCTAATCCAGCTTCAATCCCAGAGTGCCCTGCCCCTACGACAATGACATCATAATTCTGTGTCATTATAAATCCTCCTTTTTTATTTTCCAAGACAGAATTGGCTAAAGAGTTGATCGATTAATTCTTCACTTGCCGATTCGCCTATGATTTCTCCTAAAATTTCCCATGTGCGCGTTAGATCAATTTGTACCATATCCATTGGGACACCCATTTCGGCTGCGTCAATGGCATCTTGAATTGCTTGTTTTGCTTGTTTTAATAAAGATATATGTCGTGAGTTAGATACATATGTCATATCTTGGCTTTGGACTTCTCCACCAAAGAATAAATCTCTGATTTGAAGTTCGAGATCATCGATACCTTGTTGTTTTAAGATGGACGTTTCAATGATAGGCATGTCCCCGACCATCGCTTTCACTTCATCAATATCAAGGCGTTGTTCTAAATCCATTTTATTAATGATGACAATCGCATCTTCATTTTTAATGACTTCATATAATTTCCTATCTTCTTCTGTGAGTGCTTCGTTGTAATTTAAAACAAATAGAATGAGGTCTGCTTCGCTTAATGCTTTGCGCGAACGTTCTACTCCAATACGTTCAACAATGTCTTCTGTTTCACGAATACCCGCCGTATCGACGAGTCTCAGTGGCACACCACGAACGTTTACATATTCTTCCAAGACGTCTCGCGTCGTACCTGCAATTTCAGTGACAATTGCTTTATTATCATGTATTAAACTATTAAGCATAGAAGACTTCCCTACGTTAGGTTTACCTACTATAACTGTAGATAAGCCTTCTCGCATTATCTTTCCTTGAACGCCTGTATCAAGTAATTTTTGGATGTCTGTCTTAATGGCTTTAGAACGTTCCAACAAAAACTCTGTCGTAGCATCTTCAACATCATCATACTCAGGGTAGTCTATATTCACTTCAACTTGTGCTAAAATTTCCAGAATAGATTGACGTTGCGCCTTAATCATATCGCTCAGACGTCCTTCTATTTGGTTTTGTGCCACTTTAGACGCGCGGTCAGTCTTAGCTCTAATAAAGTCCATCACGGCTTCAGCTTGAGACAAGTCAATGCGCCCATTTAAAAATGCGCGTTTGGTATATTCGCCTGGCTCTGCGATACGTGCGCCATGTGTCATAGTGAGTTCGAGCACACGGTTAATTGTAAGAATACCTCCGTGACAGTTAATCTCTACAATATCTTCACGTGTAAATGTTCGAGGTGCACGTAAGACTGAAACCATAACTTCTTCAACGGTTTCATTCGTTTCCGGATCAATGATATGTCCATAATTGATTGTATGAGAAGCAACATCTTTTAATTTACTTTTACCTTTATACAGTTTATCTGCAATCTCAACGGCATCATGACCTGATAAACGTACTATACCAATTGCCCCCTCACCCATCGGGGTCGATATGCTTGTAATTGTATCCAATTGTTCCATGACACACGTACCTCCTTTACGATTATATCTATTGTAAAATGTTTAAAGTGTTATTACGATTGATGTGCTTTATTGACTTAGTCTAAAACGCTCATAAAAACGCTACAATTAAAGTTATAAAGTCTCTAAGTTAGTCTTCGGTTTGTCTGGCGTCACACAAACGGTCGTATAATTTATTGAATTTTCTTATTGAATACTTTGGCTATTTTTAACACATGCTCTAAACTCTTTTGAATTTCGAGCGCGGACATCTCTTTAGCGGGATGTCTCGCAATGACGATAATATCTAAAGGTAACATATCTTGTTTATGAACTTTAAAACATTCTCTCACACATCGTTTGATTCGATTCCGTGTTACAGCGTTACCGATTTTTTTAGAAACACTAATTCCTAATCTAAAATGATCCTGTTGTTGATGTCGATACGTATAAACAACAAACTGTCGATTTGCAACTGACCTCCCCTTTCGATAGATCAATTGAAAATCTGAATTTTTTTTGATGCGATATGCTTTTTCCATTGAACATCACTCAGCTTTCTCAATTCGAACATCTTTTAATACACTTTCATACCGAAAAAAAGAGGGCTGGGACATCATATGCTGTCCTAGCCCCTATAAAAGCGGTTAAGCAAACTTAACACGCATTTAGACCCCTATTCATCTTCTGTCTTATGCAGATAAGACTTTACGGCCTTTACGACGACGACGCGCTAATACTTTACGGCCGTTTTTAGTGCTCATACGTTTTCTGAAACCGTGCACTTTACTATGTTTACGTTTGTTTGGTTGATAAGTACGTTTTACCATTAAAAACACCTCCATCTTGCTTTATTCGATGATCTTCATTCATTTTAACTATCTTCAATTTCAACGCACTGCCACGTTAAATAGATATTCTTCTCTTAAATGAAATGTCTACATTTCAAGCAACTACTACATAATATCAAATTCATATTGGTAAATCAAGCGTATTTTTTGATTAAACGACATCGATCTATGTGTAAAAGTTATCCACTTATACACAATTGCGCCCGAATATTTTGTGGATAAATATTTTTTGTGCACAAGTTACTCGAAAGTTGTCACACATATTCACACCCGTTTGACAGGGAGTGTTGTTAAAAAGTATAATTGTGTGGATAAGTGGATTAATCCCTTACGATACATAGGTTTCTTTATCACGATAACGTAGCATATACCTGTGAATAATCCCGTTAAACGTAAGAGTTACCCACAACATGTGATTAATTTGTGGATAATTATTAACAAGGTGTGATTAGTTTTATCCACTGACGGGAAATCTGTGTATAACTTAAAAAATATTACTTAGGAAGATGGAGTGTAAATGTCAGAACAAGAAATTTGGGACAAAGTTCTCAACTTATCTAAAGAGGAAGTATCAAATATTTCTTATCAAACTTGGCTTAAAGACACAATGTTGCATACTCTGTCTGATGAAGAAGCAATTGTATTAGTCAATCAACCCTTCGTAGCAAGTTGGTTGAGCACCAATTATACGGAATTAATTCAAGCCATTATCAAAACTGTAACTGGAAAATCCGTGAAACACGTACGCTTTTTAACAGAAGCAGATTTTGATGAACTGAAACCACCTTCATCAGCACAGGCAACAACGCCTGCGACAAATCCTGAAACAAATGGTGAACAATTCAACACGAATAATACATTTGAAACCTTCGTTATAGGCCCAGGCAACCGCTTCCCACATGCTGCAAGTTTAGCAGTGGCCGAAGCACCAGCTCAAGCCTACAATCCATTGTTTATCTATGGTGGCGTAGGGCTGGGTAAAACGCATTTGATGCATGCGATCGGGCATTACGTCTTAGAAAACAACCCAAATGCGAAAGTACTTTATACCTCAAGTGAAAAATTTACGAATGAATTTATCCAATCAATTCGAAATAATGATACAGAATCATTTCGTGAAAAATATCGAAACATAGATATTTTACTTATTGATGATATTCAATTCATTCAAAAGAAAGAACAAACGCAAGAAGAATTTTTCCACACGTTTAATGATCTACATCAAAATCACAAACAAATTGTAATTTCCAGTGATCGTCCACCAAAAGAAATTTCAACTTTAGAAGAACGGTTAAAATCTCGCTTCCAATGGGGACTTATCGTTGATATTACGCCGCCTGATTTTGAAACACGAATGGCCATTTTACAGAAGAAAACAGAAGAGGAAAACTTGGATATACCTATTGAAGCGCTGACGTATATTGCAAATCAAATTCAAACGAACATTCGTGAACTTGAAGGGGCACTGACGCGTGTACTCGCATTTTCAAAACTTCAAGGTAAACCGATTACAACTGAACTTACAGCTGATGCGCTTAAAGATATTATTCAACTACCAAAGTCTAAAAAAATTACGATTCAAGATATTCAAAAAGTAGTTGGCGAATATTACGGCGTACGTATTGAAGATTTTGCAGCGAAAAAACGCACAAAATCAATTGCGTATCCACGACAAATTGCCATGTATTTATCTCGAGAATTAACCGATTTTTCACTTCCTAAAATTGGTGAAGAATTTGGTGGTCGAGATCACACTACTGTAATTCATGCGCATGACAAAATTATTAAAGATATAAAAAATGATCCAACACTTAAGCAAGAAATTGAATCACTTGAAAAAGAAATACGCAATGCTTAGAAAAGGTCATTGTGGATAATGTTGAAGGATTATACACATCATGCACAGTTTATCCACATGTGTACAATCTTGAAACATCACATTATTTTTGACTTATCCACTAATCCACAGCACTTATGACTATTATTACTATTTTTAATATAACTAAGACTATATAAACGACTGAAAGGAGTTTATTGAATGATGGAGTTTTCTATTAAGAGAGATTATTTTATCACGCAATTAAACGATACATTAAAAGCAATATCCCCAAGAACAACCTTACCGATTTTAACGGGTATAAAAATTGAAGCCACAAATGAAGGTATTGTCTTAACAGGCTCTGACTCTGAAATCTCAATCGAAATTACGATTCCTAATGACGTAGATGGAGAAGAAATCGTAGCAGTAAAAGAACCAGGTTCAGTCGTATTACCAGGACGTTTCTTTGTGGATATCATTAAAAAACTACCAGGTAAAGAAGTTAAATTATCAACGAATGAACAATTCCAAACCTTAATTACTTCTGGTCATTCTGAGTTTAACTTAAGTGGTTTAGATCCAGATCAATATCCATTATTACCGCAAGTTTCTAGTGATGATGCGCTACAATTACCAATTAAAGTGCTTAAAAATATTATTGCACAAACAAATTTTGCAGTGTCCACCTCAGAAACACGCCCTGTACTTACTGGTGTAAACTGGCTTATACAAGAAAATGAATTAATATGCACAGCGACCGATTCACACCGCTTGGCTGTAAGAAAGTTAAAGTTAGACGAAGAAATTGAAGACAAAAATGTCATCATTCCAGGTAAAGCTTTAGCAGAATTAAACAAAATTATGACTGAAAATGAAGATCACATCGATATTTTCTTTGCATCAAACCAAGTATTATTCCGTGTAGGAAACATTAATTTCATTTCACGATTACTTGAGGGCCATTATCCAGATACATCACGTTTGTTCCCAGAAAACTACGAAATCAAATTAGGATTAAACAACAATGATTTTTATCACGCAATTGATCGTGCGTCATTATTAGCACGTGAAGGTGGTAACAACGTCATTAAATTAAGTACAGGGGATTCGCTTGTTGAACTTTCATCAACATCACCAGAAATTGGTACAGTGAAAGAAGAAGTGACAGCAAACGATGTTGAAGGGGGCAACCTTAAAATCTCTTTCAACTCAAAATATATGATGGATGCGTTAAAAGCCATTGATAATGACGAAGTTGAAGTTGAATTTTTCGGTACTATGAAGCCATTTATTTTAAAACCGAAAGATGACGACACAGTAACGCAACTCATCTTACCAATCCGCACATACTAATTAACAGAAAAAAAGGGGGGGACATGGATCATTTCAATTTTGATTGCTCCTAGCGCCTCGCTTTTCGAAACGCATTCGCAATCCAGTCAGCTACTGCCTTAGAAGTCTCGGCTAAGGAAGCGATCAATGTGATGACTTAATTCATCATCCTTTCCCTCGCAAAGACTAAATTTATATATAACTATTACCAACAAAGTTCATGTGCGAAGAATTTTGTTGGTTTTTTGATTAACAGGGTAGCTATGTTCTAGCACCCTTTTTTATTTTTAAGAAAATAAAGAAATGTTGTTTTAACGGACGTGTAATATTAAAAGGGTCTCTTTTTTAGTAAAATATAAGTATGACGATTCGGAGGGAAACTATGAGCCTAAAAAAATCAATCACTGTCATTATTGTCGTGTCATTTATTGTTTTAATTATCGCAACACTCATCATGACATGGTCTTCTAACAATGACGATCAAAATATAGAGAACGTGAAAGCACTTCATAAAGACACTTTAAAAAGTCCAACAGCAGGGCATAACAATAAAGTGATTCTTACTGAATTTGGAGATTACAAATGCCCGTATTGTGGTGATTTTGAGAAAAACATCAAACCTAAGTTAGAAAAAGCGTATATCGATACGGATAAGGTTGAATTTCGCTATGTGAATGTCTTACTTCATGGTAAAGAATCTCTGCGTGGTTCACGCGCCGCCTTAGCTGTGAATCGGATCGCTCCAGCAGCTTACTGGGACTTTCACCATTACTTATATGCGCACCAACCACAATCAAAAAAAGCCGTCACGCATCAGACATGGTTGACAGATGACTTGATAAAAAAGGGCGTCAATCAACTTGAAGTGACATCTAAACAAAAAGAAGATATTTTACACGCGTATCAAGCTAAAACAGATGCGTCGTTAACACATGTCAAAGCGGACAATCACCTTTTTGAAAAATATCATGTGAAACAAGTACCAGCATTATACGTCAATGGCAAACGTGTAGAAGATGTTACGGATTATCAAAGTATTAAAAAAGCGATTGATACAGCGCTACATGAAGAAAATAAAGAAAAATAAGATGAAATGTTTCACGTAAAACGTTTACATGTTCAATCCTGATATTTATACACGTTTGCACATGAAATTTTACGCGTAAAACGGTATAATATATAAGTGAGCAAATATGAATGGAGTGATGGATTTGGCTGAGGAAATAATCGTTGATGGCGAACTAACTTTAGGTCAATTTTTAAATTATGAAGGCATAGTAGAGTCAGGTGGCCAAGCGAAATGGTTTTTAAAAGAGTATGACGTCTACCTCAATGGTGAACATGAAACACGTCGTGGAAAAAAACTTAGTGATGGTGATCAACTCGACATTCCTGAAGTGGGTTCATTTATTATTAAATTTGGTGAGCAATGAAATTATCAACACTCCAACTAGAGCATTATCGGAATTACGCTTCTGTTTTACTTGAATGTCATCCAGACGTCAATATTTTAATTGGCGAGAATGCGCAAGGTAAAACAAATTTACTTGAATCAATATATGTACTCGCTTTGGCTAAAAGTCATCGTACGTCTAATGATAGAGAGCTCATTCGCTTTGATGCAGAATATGCTAAAATAGAGGGTGAGCTTCATTTTCGTCATGGCACGATGCCACTAACGATGTTCATTACGAAAAAAGGTAAAAAAGTAAAGGTAAATCATTTGGAGCAAAGTCGTTTGACACAATACATCGGACATCTAAATGTCGTATTATTTGCGCCTGAAGATTTAAATATTGTGAAGGGTTCTCCTCAAATTAGACGTCGTTTTATAGATATGGAATTAGGCCAAATTTCCAGTTTATATTTAAATGATCTCTCACAATATCAACGAATACTTAAACAGCGTAATCATTACTTAAAGCAGCTCCAACTTAAACAAAAAAAAGATACTACAATGTTAGAGGTTCTAAATCAACAATTTGCGTTATACGCTGTAAAAGTAACACAGCGACGTCGTCAATTCATTCAAGAATTAGAAACGTTAGCACAACCTATTCATCATGGCATCACGAATGGGAAAGAGTCATTGACATTAAAATATATGCCCAGTCTTAAATATGAAGACGTCTCGCAGTCTGAGGATGTCTTAACTGATGAAACATATCGCTTTATAGAACAGCAAATGGAACGAGAAATTGAGCGTGGGAATAGTTTGTTTGGACCGCATCGAGATGATTTATCTTTTCAAGTTAATGGCATGGATGCACAAATTTTTGGCTCCCAAGGACAACAACGAACAACCGCGCTCTCCATAAAGCTTGCTGAAATAGAATTGATGCATCAAGAAGTGGGAGAATATCCCATTCTTTTACTTGATGATGTGTTAAGTGAGCTTGATGACTCTAGGCAAACACATCTTCTTAGTACCATTCAACATAAAGTACAAACGTTCGTTACAACGACTTCTGTAGACGGCATTGATCATGAAATTATGAAAAATGCGAAAGTATATCAAATTGCGCAAGGAAATATTGAGAAATAGTAGAAAGTGAAGGTGGAAGCATTGGCTGATGTGAACAACTCAGAAAACTATGGTGCCAGTCAGATTCAAGTCTTAGAAGGACTAGAAGCAGTACGTAAGCGCCCAGGTATGTATATTGGATCAACTTCAGAACGCGGACTTCATCATCTTGTTTGGGAAATTGTCGATAATAGTATCGATGAAGCGCTCGCAGGATACGCGAATGAAATTGAAGTAGTAATTGAAAAAGATAACTGGATAAAAGTAACTGATAATGGTCGAGGCATCCCTGTAGATATTCAAGAAAAAATGGGGCGTCCGGCCGTTGAAGTTATCTTAACTGTATTACATGCTGGTGGTAAATTTGGCGGCGGCGGTTATAAGGTGTCAGGTGGGCTTCATGGTGTAGGTTCATCTGTTGTAAACGCACTTAGTGATACGTTAGAGGTCTACGTTCACCGTGATGGACGCGTTCACCACCAAGCTTACCATAAAGGTGTACCTGCATTTGACCTTAAGCAAATTGATGATACCGATAAAACAGGTACAGTTATTCGTTTTAAAGCGGACGGTACAATTTTCAAAGAAACAACGGTTTACAACTACGAAACGTTACAATCTCGTATTCGTGAATTGGCATTCTTAAATAAAGGTATTCAAATTACGCTCAGAGACGAGCGTGACGACGATTCTCCACGTGAGGATACTTACCACTACGAAGGTGGAATAAAGTCGTATGTGGAGCTTTTAAACGAGAATAAAGAGGCTATTCATCCAGAACCTATTTACGTGCATGAATCTAGAGATGAAGTTGAAGTGGAAATCGCCTTACAATACAACGGCGGTTATGCTGCTAATTTGTTAACGTATGCGAATAACATTCACACATATGAAGGCGGTACGCATGAAGACGGATTTAAACGTGCTTTAACACGTGTGTTAAACAGCTATGGCTCTCAAAATAAACTTATGAAAGACGATTCAGAACGCTTATCTGGTGAAGATACGCGTGAAGGGCTTACAGCTATCATTTCAATCAAACATGGCGACCCTCAATTTGAAGGTCAAACGAAAACGAAACTTGGGAACTCTGAAGTACGTCAAATCGTAGACCGTGTATTCTCTGAACTCTTTGAGCGTTTCTTATATGAAAACCCTCAAGTTGCACGCGTCATCGTTGAAAAAGGTATTATGGCATCACGCGCACGTCTTGCAGCTAAAAAAGCACGTGAAGTGACACGTCGTAAGTCGGCTTTAGATATATCTAGTCTACCAGGAAAATTGGCAGACTGTTCGAGCAAAGATCCTTCTGAAAGTGAGATTTTCTTAGTCGAAGGGGACTCTGCCGGGGGGTCTACAAAATCAGGTCGTGATTCACGTACGCAAGCAATTTTACCTTTAAGAGGTAAGATTTTAAACGTTGAGAAAGCACGTTTAGACAAAATCTTAAATAACAACGAAATTCGCCAAATGGTTACTGCCTTTGGGACAGGTATCGGTGGAGAATTTGATATTTCAAAAGCGCGTTATCACAAAATTGTAATTATGACTGATGCGGATGTCGATGGTGCACATATTCGTACGTTATTGTTAACGTTCTTCTATCGTTTTATGCGCCCGTTAATTGAAGCGGGATATGTGTATATCGCACAACCACCGTTATATAAATTAACGCAAGGAAAACAAAAATATTATGTCTTCAACGATCGAGAATTAGATAAATTAAAAGAACGTCTAAATCCAACACCAAAATGGTCTATTGCCCGTTATAAAGGTCTTGGAGAAATGAATGCGGATCAACTTTGGGAAACGACGATGAATCCTGAAAACCGTGCGATGCTTCAAGTGACACTTGATGATGCGATTGAAGCGGACCAAACATTTGAGATGTTAATGGGTGACGTCGTAGAAAATCGTCGTCAATTCATTGAAGATAATGCTGTTTATGCCAACTTAGATTTCTAAAATGGAAAACGGTTCAATTAGAAGGAGGATATCTTGATGGCTGAAATACCTGAATCAAGAATTAATGAACGAAATATCAGTAACGAGATGCGTGAGTCCTTTTTAGACTACGCGATGAGTGTCATTGTGTCTCGTGCCTTGCCAGATGTGAGAGACGGCTTGAAGCCAGTACATCGTCGTATCTTATATGGCCTTAATGAACAAGGTATGACACCAGATAAACCTTATAAAAAATCTGCACGTATCGTTGGTGACGTCATGGGTAAATATCACCCTCACGGTGACTCATCTATTTACGAAGCAATGGTACGTATGGCACAGGATTTCAGCTATCGTTATCCACTCGTAGACGGTCAAGGTAACTTTGGTTCAATGGATGGCGACGGTGCAGCAGCGATGCGTTATACTGAAGCGCGTATGACAAAGTTAGCACTTGAATTATTAAGAGATATTAACAAAGACACGATTGATTTTATCGATAACTATGATGGCAATGAACGTGAACCAAGTGTGCTACCTTCACGTTTTCCAAACCTTTTAGTCAACGGTGCATCTGGTATCGCGGTAGGTATGGCTACCAACATTCCACCGCATAATATGACTGAAGTCATTAATGGTGTATTGAGTTTAAGTCGGAACCCAGAAATCTCTATCAATGAATTAATGGAAGATATTACGGGGCCAGACTTCCCTACTGCTGGTTTAATTTTAGGTAAAAGCGGTATTCGACGCGCCTATGAAACAGGTAGAGGCTCAATCATTATGCGTGCTAAAGCAGAAATCGAATCACGTGGTGGTGGTCGTGAACGTATCGTTGTCACTGAAATTCCATTCCAAGTCAATAAAGCGCGTATGATCGAGAAAATAGCAGATTTAGTGCGTGATAAGAAAATTGATGGTATTACAGATTTACGAGATGAAACAAGTTTACGTACAGGTGTACGTGTCGTTATCGATGTGCGTAAAGACGCAAATGCCAACGTAATTTTAAATAATTTATACAAATTAACACCACTTCAAACGTCATTTGGGGTTAACATGATTGCGCTTGTCAATGGACGTCCACAATTGATTAACTTGAAACAAGCGCTTTATCATTATTTAGAGCACCAAAAAGAAGTCGTACGTCGTCGTACGGAATATAATTTACGTAAAGCAAAAGACCGCGCACATATTTTGGAAGGTTTACGTATAGCGCTGGATCATATCGATGAAATCATTACGATTATTCGAGAATCTGCTACAGATAAAATCGCAATGGAAAGTTTACAATCTCGTTTTAAACTTTCAGAACGTCAAGCCCAAGCGATTTTAGATATGCGTTTAAGACGTCTGACAGGCTTAGAGCGTGATAAAATTGAACAAGAGTACAATGATCTTATTGCTTATATTGCTGAATTGGAAGCAATCTTAGCTGATGAAGAAAAACTATTAGACTTAGTGCGTGAAGAGTTAATCGAAATTAGAGATAAATATGGAGATGAACGTCGCACTGAAATTCAATTAGGTGGGGTAGACAATCTTGAAGATGAAGATTTAATACCTGAAGAACAAATTGTAATTACGTTAAGTCACAAAAACTATATTAAACGTCTACCTGCATCTACTTATCGTTCACAACATCGTGGTGGTCGTGGCGTTCAAGGTATGAACACATTAGAAGACGACTTCGTGAGTCAACTAGTAACGACAAGCACACATGATCATATTTTATTCTTTACGAATAAAGGTCGCGTATACAAATTGAAAGGATATGAAGTACCGGAACTCTCCCGTCAGTCTAAAGGTATCCCTATCGTGAATGCGATTGAGCTTGATAATGATGAAAAAATCAGTACGATGATAGCGGTGAAAGATTTAGATTCTGAAGAAAACTTCCTCGTCTTTGCGACGAAAAAAGGGTTAATTAAACGTTCTGCTTTAAGTAACTTCAACCGCATTAATAAAAATGGTAAAATCGCGATCAATTTCCGAGATGACGATGAACTCGTGGCTGTTCGTTTAACAGACGGCCATAAACATATCCTTATCGGAACATCAGACGCGTCGCTTATTCGTTTCAAAGAAAGTGACGTACGTGCGATGAGTCGTATCGCTTCTGGTGTAAGAGGTATAAGACTTCGCGATGAGGATGAAGTTGTTGGTTTAGGTGTCGCGAACGAAGATAGTGAAGATGAAGTACTTGTTGTTACTGAAAAAGGTTACGGTAAACGTACATCAGTAAGTGAATACCGCGTTTCAAATCGTGGCGGAATGGGTGTTAAAACAGCGAAACTAACGGAACGTAATGGACAACTCATCAGCATTGGTACAGTGTCTGGTGATGAGGATATCATGGTCGTTACAAATCATGGTGTCATTATCCGTATGGAAGTTCAAGACATCTCTAAAAATGGCCGTATGACCCAAGGGGTACGCTTAATTAAAATGGCAGATGATCAATTTGTATCAACTGTTGCAAAAGTTAAACGTGAACCTGAAGATATCGAAGATGTTGAGGAAAATATCAATAAAGATGGTATGGAAACTCAAACTGAGCATGTCATTGATGACCAACCTACCGAAGACACCATTCACACTGAAGTCACTGAGACGGAAGACCAACAGGATAATAACGACGAACGTGAAGACTTACGCCAAGACTTCATGGATCGTGTGAATGAAGATATCGCATCTACTGATGATGACGAAGCATAAATTAAATAAAAACAGGACTGGATGATTGCCAGCCCTGTTTTTTTATTTTTCTAATGCTTTCATTGCAAAAGGAATTTCATCTATAATTTTCGATGGTGGTACGACGTACATCGTTTCTGATAACTTTTCACCAATATAACTGTGCGTGTACGTGGCACTCGTGATTGCGTCGATTGGATTATCAAATTGACCAATAAATCCAGTAATCATACCCGCAAGCGTATCACCCATACCGCCTGTGGCCATGGCAGGATTACCGATTTGTAATTTGTATTCATCATCTTTGAAGAAAATTTCAGTACCATGTTTTTTAAGTACAACTGTTGCACCGAGTTGATTGACTGCCTCACGATTGCGTTCATACGTTTGCTCTTCAATGGGAATGCCACTTAAACGTTCCCATTCCATTTGATGCGGTGTATAAATGACATGACATGAAGGGATTTCTGGACGTAATTTACTCACGATAGTAATCGCATCGCCATCAACAATCAATTTTTGATGCGGTAAGATATTTTGAAGTAAAAATGTCATGGCATTGTTCCCTTTAAAATCAAGACCCAATCCTGGACCGATTAAAATACAGTCCGAGCATTCTATCATCTTCGTTAATTTTTTCGTGTCATTAATATCAACGACCATCGCTTCTGGACAACGAGAATGTAGTGCGGCATGATTTGTCGGGTGTGTTGCCACAGTGATAAGCCCTGCACCACTATATACACATGCCCTTGCTGCAAGCATAATGGCGCCACCTAAATTTGCATTTCCGCCAATTAACAAAATGCGTCCATAATCCCCTTTATGCGTTTCTTGTTTTCGCTTAGGAATTTTAACACTTGATAATGTTTGCATGTTTGACCTCCTTTATAACAGTTTTCATTTCCATATATTCTTTATATTTTAACGTGATGAACCTATCCATTTACTTAATTAAAATAGTTTAAATACAACAAGATATATTATACCTGTCTATATCTTTCGTCAATAGTAAATCTATGAATATTTTATCGCATTAAATGGCTACCTCAATAATACGTTACGGATATCGCTAGAACTATTGTCACTCAATTTTATGACATCTATACTTAAATGGGATGAGACATAAACAAAGGGGGAATTATTATGACATTACGTTTAACAGGCGAACAATTAACGATTCAAGACATACGAGATTTTTTAGCCCATCACGATAACGTAGAAGTAACTGAAGATGCGTTACAGCGCGTTAAACAAAGCCGAGCTACTGTAGAACGTATTATTCAAAATAAGGAAACAATCTACGGTATTACGACAGGGTTTGGGCTGTTTAGTGATGTGTTAATTGATCAACAAAAATACAATCAACTCCAAGTGAATTTAATTCGTTCTCATGCTTGTGGAGTAGGTGCGCCATTTGCGGATAACGTCTCTTTAGTCATGATGGTGTTACGATTGAACACATTACTAAAAGGACATTCAGGTGTGACTACAGACCTCGTTGAACAGCTAACGTATTTTATAAATGAACGTATTATTCCAGTGATTCCACAACAAGGTTCACTAGGTGCTTCAGGTGATTTAGCACCATTATCTCATTTAGCTTTAGCATTGATTGGCGAAGGTCGCGTGTCTTACAAAGGGGAAATTTTAGACAGCGCGGCCGTCTTAAAATCACTTCATCGTCAGCCTTTGACATTACAAGCCAAAGAAGGGCTTGCATTAATCAATGGAACGCAAGCGATGACTGCTCAAGGTGTTATTACATTTATTGAAGCGGAAAGTTTGGGATATGAAGCAGAATGGATTGCGGCACTTACACATCAAGCTTTAAACGGTATTACAGACGCATATAATGAAAACGTCCATATCGTTCGTAATTTTGAAGAACAAACGGCTGTGGCAAGACGGATGTCAGACTGGTTGGAAGGGTCAAAATTAACGACACGTCAAGGTGAAATCCGTGTTCAAGATCCATATACGTTGCGCTGTATTCCACAAATTCATGGTGCCAGTTTCCAAGTATTTAATTATGTGAGAGAGAAATTAGAATTTGAAATGAACGCAGCAAACGACAATCCACTTATATTCGATGATGGTGATGAGACGTTAGTCATTTCTGGAGGAAATTTCCATGGTCAGCCCGTTGCCTTTGCGTTAGATTTCTTAAAAATTGGTTTAAGTGAATTAGCTAATGTATCTGAACGACGTTTGGAACGTTTAGTGAACCCACAACTTAATGGAGGGCTCCCAGCCTTTTTAAGTCCAGAACCTGGTTTACAAAGCGGTGCGATGATTATGCAATATGCGGCCGCAAGTTTAGTATCAGAAAATAAAACATTAGCCCATCCAGCAAGTGTCGATTCCATTCCTTCATCAGCGAATCAAGAAGATCACGTCTCAATGGGGACAATTGCTTCACGACATGGATATCAAATTTTAGAAAATGTGCGTCGTGTATTAGCGATTGAAGCGATTATTGCATTGCAAGCAGTTGAATTAAAAGGCATTGAAGGCTTGTCTCCAAAAACGCGTGATAAATATGATCATTATCGAACACACATCCCTTCTATTACAGAAGACCGTCAATTCCATAAGGATATTGATGTCATGGCGGAAGCATTAAAAAACGTCGCATATCACGCTTAAACGTGTTCACAAAATTAGCACTTGCTTACTGAAAATGAATTTGCTATATTGAAGTTAAATTAATAAACAATTGTTTGTGGACTAAGTAATATGTATCGATTTCAGAGAGTTTGTGGTTGGTGTGAACAAATAATACGTTGCATATGAAATCTACCCACGTGATGAACAATTCGGGTCAAACCGTTAACTTTGTAGAGTGCAGATGAATATCTGTTAAATAGGGTGGCAACACGTTGAACCACGTCCCTTGTAGTCAAGGGGACGTGGTTTTTTTGTTACTCGCAATCATAGAAAGGATGATAAACATGTTAGACATTAAATTATTTAGAACGAGCCCAGAACACGTCAAAGAGAAAATTGCGTTACGCGGTGATGACACTTCAGTCGTAGATGAAATTTTAAATCTTGATACAAAACGCCGTGAGTTAATTCAAAAAACAGAAGAATTAAAATCTGAACGTAATAAAGCTTCAGAAGCGATTGCGCAAAAGAAACGTAATAAAGAAAATGCAGATGACGCGATTAAAGCACAACGTGAAGTCGGCGAAAAAATTAAAGCGATTGACACTGAATTAAAAGAAGTAGACGACGCGTTACATGATAAATTATCTCGCATCCCGAACTTGATTCACGATGATGTACCTCAAGGTGCAGATGATACAGAAAATGTTGAACAGAAAAAATGGGGTACTCCGAGAACATTTGATTTCGAACCGAAAGCACATTGGGATTTATTAGAATCATTGAAAATGGCTGATTTTGAACGCGCAGCTAAAATTGCACGTGCACGTTTTGTTTTCTTAACTGGTGAAGGTGCAAAACTAGAACGTGCTTTAATGAACTACATGTTAACGAAACATACGACACAACATGGTTATAGAGAGATGATTGCCCCACAACTCGTAAATCCAAAAGCAATGTATGGGACAGGTCAATTACCGAAATTTGAGGAAGACTTATTTAAAGTTGAAAAAGAAGGACTTTATACGATTCCAACAGCGGAAGTGCCACTCACAAACTACTATCGTGATGAAATTATCCAGCCGGGAGTCTTACCTGAGAAATTCACTGGTCAAACGGCATGTTTTAGAAGTGAAGCAGGTTCTGCTGGTCGTGATACACGTGGTCTTATTCGTCTACATCAGTTTAATAAAGTTGAAATGGTGCGCATTGAAAAACCTGAAGATTCTTGGAATGCTTTAGAAGAAATGACAAGTCATGCAGAAGCTATTTTAGAAGAATTAGGTTTACCATACCGTCGTGTCATTTTATGTACAGGTGACATCGGTTTTGGTTCAAGTAAAACATACGATTTAGAAGTATGGTTACCAAGTTATAATGATTATAAAGAAATTAGTTCTTGTTCAAACTGTGTTGATTTCCAAGCACGTCGCGCAAATATTCGTTTCAAACGTGATAAAGATGCGAAACCAGAATATGTGCATACATTAAATGGATCAGGTTTAGCGGTAGGACGTACATTTGCTGCGATTATTGAAAATTATCAAAACGAAGATGGTTCTGTAACTGTACCTGAAGCACTTGTGCCATTTATGGGTGGTCAAACAGTTATTGAAGCATTGTAATAGATGTAATGATATAAATATGTATAACCCTTCGGCGTTCATTTTTGAATGTCGAAGGGTTTTTTAGTAAGACATAAATTATTTCAACTTACGATTCCTCACTTTTTCAAGCTCCTTAACTTAACTACTGCTTTATATATTGAAAAAACAAATAGTCTTAAATTTGTGCTCTAAAAATGGATTTTTATTTAAGGATTAATGCATCAGGAATCTCAGCTAAGGAAGCAATCAATGTAATAATTTAATTAGCCATACTTCCCCTCTCAAGGACTAAACATATAAATAATAGCCAACAAAGTTCATATATAAAGAATATTGTTAGCATTTTTGGTTAATAAAGTTCCTATGTGCACCCTTTTTATATTTCTACATTCCTTTCTACATGTCGCGTGCGACTTTTAAATATTTACTTTAACCAATAACCATTGTGACGCATTGTCAACGTTTCAGCTATTTAATTTGAAATCTTAATAAAAAATACAATTTTTCACATTAATTAAAAAGATATTCAGAACTTTTAAAAAAGTAGTTAAAAAATTACATATAATAAAACAACTTATGCACAGTTGGTCTTTTGCACAAAAAAATAACTTGTAACATTAAATATGTTTTGAGAATTACACAGGTGGTAAACGTAACATTAGAAACTGACAAAGGTCAGTGCATTTCAAAATACGCAATACAGAAATTTAGTGTAAAACATCATCGCATATATGATGAAACCTTTAAATGTTTTCATTCATCATCTTCTGTAGGGAAGGAAGTTGATAGCTTTGACAGAGACGATTCAATTATGACAGAACAATCTCGTTTCAACTTTCATGTATGGTTATTCAATGAACTCAAGCATATAGACATAACTAACTTTTAAGGGAGAAGTTATCATGGCTTTTAAACTCGCGCGTAATGCGACAAAAGCGACAAAGAAAACATTGGAACTTTTACCAGATGAGGTTGAAGACCAAGCAAAAGATAAACTAAAAGACAAAGCGCATGAAATGGTTGAACAGAAAATTCAAGATAGTGTTCAATCACAAGCAGACACAGTAGCAGACAAACTTCAAAAAGTGAAAAAGAAAAATCAAGAAGTCGTTCCTGAAAAGGCTAACGAAGCAAAAGAAAAAGTTCAGGATGCTTTACTCACTACAAGAGAAAAGTTAAAAGACTTCAAAGAAGCGGGAGAAAAGTTTCAAGAGAACATTTCTTCGAGCCAAGGCAAATCTTCAAAATCGAAGAGAAAAGTTAAAGGTGTGCAAGATATTAAAAGCGTCCGCAATATTAAAGGCGTTTCAAATCTGAAAAGTTACGACGACATCAAGCATGCGTCCGACATCAAGAATATTGAAGATAATCAATCGTTATATACAAACTAAAAGTCAGCCAAGAAAAGCAGTTTAAGCAGTTTTAAATGACAACAACGTCATTGGTCAAATTATTTATTCAAATTGAGAGGGGAATTTTATTATGAGTAGTGTACAAAGAAGTGCTGACACAGCAAGTTTAGCGGAAGTTATCGACCGTATTTTAGATAAAGGGATTGTTATTGATGCGTATGTAAGAGTTTCAGTTGTAGGTATTGAAATCTTAACAATTGAAGCAAGAATTGTTATCGCAAGTGTAGACACATGGTTACGTTATGCTGAAGCTGTTGGTTTACTTAGAGATGAAGTTGAAGAGGAAGGCTTACCTGGTCAGTCTCAAGAACAATTAGCAAGTGAAAATCAATCAAGAGAACGCATCGAGTCAGATAGTCAATCTAAAGAAGCCGACAAAGAGGAAGCGAAACAAAAAGAAGGTTCATTTGGCGTTTAAATTGAACATTAACTCGGAGGCGGCAAATTGATTTTTGTCGCCCTCTCGTTATTTTTAGAAAGAATTATGGAGGGATTGCACATTATGAAGGAATTACTTGAAAACATTAAATCATTTTTTAACGAGCATGTCGCACCACCCTATAAAATAACGTCTGTTGAGCGTCGTGAAGATAGTGACTCAGATGAAGAAGGTAAGTCTGGATGGAGAGCGACGGTAGAAGTGATTGAAGAAAAAGAATATATGAAACGCTACGCTAAAGACCAAATGATTGGTACGTACACAGTGCTTTTAGATGATGATAAAGAAGTGACTTCTTTTAAACGTGAAGGCATTCGTTACCGTAGTAAGGTTGATCAATAAATATAAAGGCTATAAAAATGAGTCATTTTTATAACCGGTTAGACTACCCTCATTCTAAGACGATTGAGTTGTAGCAATGTTAAGAGGAGGCTATACACATGGCAGAAGAAAAAGAAATGGGCGTTTACATCTTTTGTGGTATCCAAACCGAAGATGACAGTAATTTTGGCACAGTAGAAGTTGAAGGCGAAGAAAGAGACACGTATCTTGTTCGCTATAAAGATGCGGCATTTGTTGCAGCAACTGTACCGATGAAAATCTACTCTCCAAACCAAGAAAACTTAATGATGCATCAATCATTAGTTGCAAAAGTGATGGAAGAAAAAGAATCCGTGATTCCGGTAAGTTTTGGTAATGTTTTCAAATCAAAAGAAGATGTCAAAATCTTGCTTGAAAAACTTTATCCTCAATTTGAGAAATTATTTCCTGAAATTAAGGGTAAATTTGAACTAGGACTTAAAGTCATCGGTAAACAAGAATATTTAGAGTCAACCGTAAAAAGTAATGCAAACATCCAATCAATGAGTAAAAATGTCCAAGGTAAATCTAAAGATGCTGGCTACTTCGATCGTATGAAACTTGGTGAGGCAACTCAAAAAATTATTGAGGGTCTTAGAAAAGATATCGAAGCGGATATTTATAAACCACTTGAGAAATTAAGTACTGCTGGACGTGTGAACGATCCACAAGGTGAAAAAGTTTTATTAAATGCAGCCTTTTTAGTCGATCGTAATCAAGATGAAAAGTTCGATGCAAAAGTGAATGAACTTTACGAGAAATATCAAGATAAAGTGGACTTCAAATATACAGGTCCATGGCCAGCATATAACTTTGTAAATATCCGATTAAACATTGAGGGATCTTAATGTTAGCATACGGGTCAATTAAAATGTTGACTTCTATAGCACGTAAGGTTAAAGAAGAAGCCGATAAAGAACTTTACGATTTACCTACTATTGAGAAGAAACTCATTCATCTACAAATGATGGCTGAACTAGGGGAAATACCTGAGGATGTTTATAAAGAACAAGAAGAAGTGTTATTAGCACGCTATGAAATTGCAAAACAACGAGAAATCGATAAATGGGAAGCCTTAATCGATGAGAAAGAAGAGAGATAACATGGAAAACTTAACTTATTTATACGCATTAGTACCTGCATCAGAAATTGATAAAGAACCATTACCGTCTA
Organism: Staphylococcus sp. 11007852; assembly: GCF_011394325.1. Classification (NCBI taxonomy): domain Bacteria; kingdom Bacillati; phylum Bacillota; class Bacilli; order Caryophanales; family Staphylococcaceae; genus Staphylococcus; species Staphylococcus sp. 11007852. Next base: position 77,721 of record NZ_JAANBJ010000008.1, read on the forward strand.
TTACCGGTTTTGATGGTGAACATGAATTATTCACCTCAAAAGTAAATGATGACATTGTGGCAATTGTAACGTCATTAGATGGTGAAGCTTATTCTGAATCGATTATTGAAGACAAAGTCGATAATGATATGGAATGGCTACAAGAAAAAGCCTTTCATCACCATGAAACCATTTCGACGTTAAATCAACATTACACGTTAATCCCACTTAAATTTTGTACGATTTATAAAAGTGAAGACAATTTAAGAGAAACGATTGGTGAAGTGAAAGACAAAGTGACAGAAACGTTTGCGTATCTTCAAGGTAAAGAAGAGTGGACAATTAAAATTTACTGTGATGATAGCAAATTGAGGGACAAATTAAGCGTTAACAATGAAAAAGTTGAAGCTAAACGTCAAGAAATCAGTAATTTACCAAAAGGTCGTCGTTTCTTTGAGGAAAAGAAAATTGACAGGCTGATTGATACAGAGCTTGAAAATGAAAAAGATCGTATTAGCGAGTCACTTCACAATCAAGTTAAATCCTATGCCATAGAGCAAAAAGTGAAAAAGAACTGGAGTAAAGATGTCACTGGTTTAAAAGAAGATATGATTTTAAATAGTGTCTATCTCCTTTCAGAAGACAAAGTGGAACAGTTCAAGTCTGATATTGCGGAATGGGAGAAAAATAATAAAGGTGAAGAACTGAGAATTGATGCAAATGGGCCATGGCCAGCTTATCACTTTTCTGTTTTTTACTAGAAGTGAGGTGATGTGCGTATGCCATCTACTAAAGAAACGATAGAAAATAAAGAAGTCGGTCTCATTGATGTTTTGGATGTCATTTTGGATAAAGGTGTCGTTATTCGCGGAGATTTAATTATTTCAATTGCAAATATTGATTTAGTTTACTTGGATTTACGTGTACTCATCTCTTCAGTTGAAAAATTAATTCAAACTCAAGAAACGGAACGTCGAGATTTAACATCAGAAGATTTTGAGAGACAAAGGAGGGAATTGCTCGATGCCACAGATGAATCAAGTGAACCAAAACGGACGCATCAACTTCAATCAGGACGAAGCTGAAGATGGATTAGCACAACTTGTATTAACTGTTATCGAATTGTTACGTGAAATTGTTGAACGTCATGCCATTCGTCGCGTTGAAAGTGGGACTTTAACGGATGAACAAATTGAAGAATTAGGCGTCGCATTAATGGATTTAGAGGAGAAAATGGACGAGCTTAAAGATCACTTCGGCTTTGACGATGAAGATTTAAATATAGACCTCGGACCATTAGGCAGATTGATGTAATACCAACAAAAAGGAGTGAAATGCAATGGCAAATGACCCAAATTTACCACAAAATGGATCAAGTAACTTAGTGGAAGTACTTGAGAAAGTACTTGATAAAGGTGTCGTAATCGCAGGTGACATTCGTGTTGGAATTGCTGATGTCGAGCTCCTTTCCATTAAAATACGTCTAATTGTGGCTTCAGTAGATAAAGCGAAAGAAATTGGTTTAGATTGGTGGGAAACAGATCCATATCTCACTTCAAGAGCGACTGAAAATAAAATGAATCAACAAAAAGATTTAGAATCCGAAAATCAAGAATTGTTGAATAAAATTGAAGCACTCGAAAGTAAAATTAATGCGAATGAGTTAAGTCAAGACACTAAGGTAGAAGAACCAGCGACAGCAAAGAATGGGGGACAAAAAGATGAAGCAAAAGGAGAAGGAAAAGATAATTAAGAAAACGATTGTTGGTGGCATATTAGGTGCTACAATGGGCTATTTATCTACGTCCAAAAGTAATCCGAAATCAGGAACGATGACGAAAGATCGGTTAGACCATATGAAATCTTTAACGTCACAACTTTTAAACCAACAATCTCAATCTAAAAAGTCTAAATCCTCAGTATTTAGTTCATTTACTAAAAACAAAGCGACAAAGCGGAAAGGATCTTTATGGGATAAATTCAAAAAAGATCACAAGGGCGATAGAAAGGACAAGAAGTCTATGAAAAAAACGAAAATTAATTCACGTATTTTTCATAATGATGATACGTCAACGAAAGACTCAGATAACAAGGGAAATGTATTAAACAGTTTGAAAAAAGATAAGAAAGAGAAAACACAATCAGCGTCTAAAACGCCGCGCACAGATGCGAAAAAGGCAAAAGCAAAAGTGAAAGAAGAGGGATCTAATCATGAGAAAAAGAACAAAGGGAAAACTATTTTCAAAAAGCCCGAGAAAAGTGAAAAAAATGGTGATCAAACAAAAAATGAAAAAGCTCGCAAAAAAGATGCGAAAAAAGCTGAAAAGAATGGAAAAGAAGCTAAAATAACAAAGGAAAAAGAGAAACCTTCTTTGTTGGACCGTTTTAAAAGAGATGATCAATCATCTAAAAAAACGAATAAGAAAAAAGAGAAATCAAACAAAGATGACTCTTTAAAAGATTCAATTTTGAATAAGTTTGGTAAAAATGGTGCGAACAAAAAGAAGGATTTAAAAAAAAAGAAGAAGAAGCAGAAAGAGAAAAAGGGGCTTCTCGGGAAAATGAGGAAGTGATTGATATGCCACAAAGTAAAAAAACCTCACCTAGAAGTACAAAAAAAGACAATCAAACTGAAGTAAATGAAACAAAAGAAAAAGACTCTGAAGAAGAGACGTCTAAAACTTCAACTTCAAAAAAGAAAAATACACGCGCTAGATCTCAATCTACTGCAACTAAGAAGAAAGCTGCATCCTCTAAAAAAGACGATGCAGCTTCTAAAGACAGTGAAAAAGTAGATGAGACAGAAGAAAAACCTAAGCGTAAATCAACGACACGTCGTCGTAGAACAACAAAAAAATCAGAAGATGATTCAACTAAAGATGAAAATAATGAAACAACTCATAAATCTACCAAGTCATCTCAAGCGACTACTAAGAAAAAAGATGATGAGGTAAAAGATGAAGAAGCAACCGAAGAAGCGTCTAAACAAGAAAAAGAAGACGACGCGGAGACTTCGGATTCAGAAACTGTTGATGACAAAGAAAAAGCGAACGATGCGGATGATAAAGAAGCATCTGACGCCCAAGACAAAGAAGAAGACACTGAGGATACAGAAGAAGAATCAGCTGAAGAAGAAGACTCTGAGGACTCAAAAGAATCAGCTGAAGAAGAAGACTCCGAGGACTCAAAAGAGGAGGACGAAGAGGAAGCTTCCGAAACAGAGGAAAAAGAATCAGCTGAAGAAGAAGACTCCGAGGACTCAAAAGAAGAAGAGGATGAAGAGGAAGATTCAGAAACAGAGGAAGAAGAATCAACTGAAGAAGATGAAGACTCTGAAGATACGGAAGATGATGAGGAAGAAGAAAAACAAGACACTGCATTATCTGTTAAAGAGCCGAAAAAAGGTTTTTGGGATAAACTGACGAAAAACAAAAAATCAGTGAAAATCAAGAAAAATGAGGTTTCTAAAGAAGCTAAAGGCATTCAAACTAAAATAGAAATCAATGATGATACGGTTTCTAAAAAATAATCGTGTGGGGGTATCAATATGAGTGAAGCGACGAATAAAGACGGTATTTTAGAATCTTTTGTAGAGGCTACGAATGAAAATGGTTTTGCATTAGATATTTCTTTACTTGTTAATGGATCAATTGTTTCAGGGACGTTAGTTTCTGCTGAGGATTACTACAAATCTTTAAGTGAATCGTTTAAAGATGGCAATGATGTTGCTAAAGAATTTAGTGAACAATTTTCAGATGCGAGTGAATCTGCGAAATCAAGCGAAGGTGGCGCGAACTTTATTCATCTCAAAGATGCACGCGTTTATTTAAATGGTAGTCACCCAATTCCATCTGTAGGTTCGACATTATGGAGAGGTCGTTTAACTGAAGTGGATAGTTTCTTCTTAGGTAAAATTACAGAAGCAAAATAAATTTGACAAAAATTAATGCTAAGCACATTTTAATAAATGAGTAGCTGGATGGGTCTATTAAGATACATCCAGTTTTTTTATGCGTAAATGTGTAGGGGAGGGGATTTTAATAACATAGTGCGTATTTATGATATTAAAGGTATCTTTGATTAGGAAAAACTAATTATCCAGCATCGGCAAGAATTCAGTATTTTTAATACGAACGACAGTCTGACGTCACTCACACCTCAGACTAACCTTATAGTAATTTTTATTGATTTATACTAAAATAGTCTTAATTTTAAGGAGGGGTGAGGTGCAATGGCTTACAATTCGTTTAGGCAAGGTGTCAAAGATTGTATTCCTACGTTGCTCGGTTATGCGGGTGTTGGTTTTTCTTTCGGTATCGTAGGTATTGCATCTGGCTTCAGTATTTTAGACATCGCGTTACTATCTATACTTGTTTATGCAGGTGCTGCTCAGTTTATCATTATTGCATTAATGGCTGTTCAAACGCCTATATGGATTATTGTACTCACAGCACTTGTCGTTAACAGTCGTATGTTTTTATTAAGTATGACTCTCGCCCCAAACTTTAAAGCGACATCTTTACCTCATCGTATAGGTATCGGATCGTTATTAACGGATGAGACATTTGGTATCGCAATTACACCACATACAAAAGGAGCCGTAATCGGGAGACGTTGGATGCATGGCATCAATATAACAGCTTACATATTTTGGATTTTTGTATGTATTCTTGGTGCGTTACTTGGTGATATCTTTTCGAATCCTGAGGCGTTAGGATTGGATTATGCGATTATCGCCATGTTTATTTTCCTTATGTTAAGTCAATTTGAAGGTCTTACGAAACCAAAGTTACATCTCTATTTAAAATTGGTATGTATTGTCGTTATACAAATGATGGTACTCAGTCTTGTAATGCCATCTTATATCGCCATTTTAATTACATCAATGGTTACTGCTGCAATAGGGGTGGTGATGGACCGATGACAATGTATATTCTTTGGACGATTATTCTATCTGGTATAGGCACGTTATTATTACGTATTACGCCTTTCATCGCAATCGCACAATTACAACTTTCTGAAAAAGTCATTCAATGGTTATCTTTTATACCAATTACATTGTTTGCTGCCTTAGTTGTCGATGGATTAATTATTCAAGAAAGTGGTCACTTTGGATTTCGCTTAAACTGGATTTATGTATTCGCAGTTATACCAACACTCCTCGCTACTTTGATATCAAGGAGTTTAACCATTGCTGTTATTATAGGTATGGTAAGTGTTGCATGTTTAAGACTTATTCTACCTCTGTAAACATTTGCATGAATATTCTGAATACGTTATGATATGAATTAATGAATTGAATACTGAAAGCTTATTAAGAGAAGTTGAGGGATTTGGCCCTGTGATGCTTCAGCAACCACTTAGTGATAAGTACGGTGCTACAACCAACGAATGTTTCGAGTGATAAGTCAATGATTAACATGAGTTGTATTGCCGTACAGACGGTAGTACAACTTTTTTGTTTAGAGGGAGGGCATGCTAAATTGACACATTATACAGTAGATACACTGCATTTAGGTGAATTTAAAACAGAATCAGGTGAAATGATTCAAGATTTAAAATTGAGATATGAACATGTAGGATATCGAGGACAACCTCTGGTATTAGTATGTCACGCATTAACAGGAAACCATTTAACTTATGGTACAGAAGATAACCCTGGATGGTGGCGTGAAATTATTGATGGCGGCTACATGCCGTTACATGATTACCAATTTTTAACATTTAATGTGATTGGAAGTCCATTTGGATCTAGTTCGCGGCTAACAGATTCACAATTCCCTTCGAGGTTAACAATCCGTGATATCGTTTGTGCTATTGAATTAGGATTACAAGCGCTTCAATTTGAAACGATAGAAGTGTTGATAGGCGCCTCTCTCGGTGGTATGCAAGTACTAGAACTCTTGTATAACCAAAAATTTAAAGTGAAAAAGGCAGTCATTATGGCTTCAACCGTAAAAACGTCTTCTTATTCACGCGCATTTAATGAAATCGCACGTCAAGCGATACATTTAGGAGGAAGGGAAGGCTTAAGTATTGCGAGACAATTAGGTTTTTTAACCTACCGGTCGTCTAAAAGTTATGAAGCGAGATTTACGCCGGATGAAGTAGTAACCTATCAAAAGCATCAAGGTGATAAATTCAAAACATCTTTTGATTTGAAGTGTTACCTCACACTGCTAGATGTGTTAGATAGTCACAATGTATTTCGAGGGCGTCAAAACGTTGAACACGTTTTTCGTTCGTTAGATACAAAGGTGTTAACGATGGGATTTACTGATGATTTACTCTATCCCGATGATCAAGTCGCGGCGATAGGGGATTATTTTAAATATCACCGTCATTTTTTTGTACCAGACAATGTGGGACATGATGGCTTTTTGTTAAATTTCAATGATTGGGCACCTTATTTGTACCACTTCTTAGAACTTTCAAGATTTAGACGCTAAATTTAGACGAATATGTTACATTTTTGTTATAATCATGTAAATGAGATACACGTTGATGAGCTGTATTTGAGTTATGATAACTGAAATACAACTTACCTATTGTTTGTATTAAGCAGAACACGATATAAAGAAAGACAATGTGTAGGAGCTATCTCAAAACTATTTTAAATGTGTATTGGCGAAGGTTTAAAATTTACTTTAAAAATAAAGATAAAAAACGGATGTTACGTGATTTTATTCGTAATATGAAACTATAATTCGAACGCATGACGTCTGTTGTAAACCACTCTCAAAGCCTGTAAAATAGTGACTATAAATTTAAGTTTGGAAGTGGCATTATTGTTTTCGAAAATTAAACCTAAAGACACCATATTAGGCACCATTGCATTAATTTTGGTTGCTTTAGTGATGCATTTTATACCTATATTGGGAGTAATTGTTATATTTTTTGCACCGCTTCCAGGAATTATTCTTTGGTATCGTTCTAAATATTCTTTTGGCATTGCTGCGCTGGTTTCAATTATGGTTGCAACCATCACGGGAAGTTTATTTGTGCAAACCTTTATGATTATTTTACTTCTTGCAAGTTTAATCATTAGTCAATTATTACTGATTAAAGCGTCAAAAGAACGCATTTTATATGTCGTCTCATTTGTCACAAGTTTAGTGACATTAGGCGTAATGATTTTTCTACAAAGTATTAAGAAACTGCCTTATGCGCACGAATTAATTGAACCATACAAAATCGTTGTAGATGAAACGATTCGTATGCAAAACTTAGATGCGCAATCGGCAAAAATCTTAGAAGCATCTGTACAACAAATGGCCGTTCAAATGCCAAGTTTTATTGTGATAAGCATAACGTTATTTTTTATGTTGTCATTACTCATTATGTTTCCGATATTGCGTCAATTTAAAGTGGCCACACCCGTGTATCGCCCTTTATATTTATGGCAATTAAGAAAATCTATTTTTATCATCTATGCCATTGCGTTATTAGTTAGCATTGTGACAGAACCTTCAACGACTGCGAATAGCATCAGTCAAAACTTTATTATTGTGCTTGGTTTCTTGCTTGTCATCCAAGGTTTAAGTTTTATTCATTATGCTTGCTCTATAAAAAAATTTCCAATAGGTGTTTCAGTTTTACTCATAATTATAGGCATCATCGCTTATCCGTTAACACGACTCATTGGTTTACTAGATTTAGGATTGAATTTAAAAAGCATGCTTAAAAAACGTTAAGAGGTGACAAAATGAAACGTCAGTCGGTAAAGAAATCGTTACTCCTCCCTTTTATATTCATTACATTAATGGCAATAGCGAGTGTCGGTGTGAGCTTTTTCTTTAGTGTGTTGTACGGGTTTATTGCTGCGATTACGTTATTTATCGTATTGATTATTTGTGTTTTTCTATTTAGATGGATTTTTAAACGATTTGATACTTATTTAGATGATTTAAGTGGCAAGGTAACGTTAGCAAGTGATCGCGCTATCAAAAATATGCCTATAGGTATCATAGTATTAAATCAACATGATCAAATTGAGTGGATGAACAAATTCTTAACGGAACGTACAGAGCGGAACGTTATTTCTGATCCAATTAACGAAGTATATCCGAATATTTTAAAACAGCTTGAAAAAGCAAAAGAAATAGAAATTATGAATAACGGCTATACCTATCGCGTTAAATATTCAAAAGATGAAGGTATTTTGTATTTTCTCGATGTTTCAGAAGAAGCAGAGATTAGACAAGCATATGACGATGAACAACCGATTATTGCGACGCTCTTTTTAGATAACTATGATGAGATTACGCAAAATATGAACGATACACAACGTTCGGAAATTAACTCAATGGTTACGCGTGTCATTAGTCGATGGGCACAAGAACATAATGTGTATTTTAAACGTTATAGTTCAGATCAGTTCGTAGCGTATTTAAACCGACGCATTTTACGAGAAATTGAAGACACAAATTTTGATATTTTAAGTCAGCTACGAGAAAAAAGTGTGGGTTACCGTGCACAACTCACATTAAGTATTGGTGTGGGTGAAGGTTCCGAAAACCTCATCGATTTAGGTGAGATGTCTCAATCTGGTCTTGACCTTGCTTTAGGTCGAGGCGGTGACCAAGTAGCGATTAAAACGATGAATGGCAATGTGCGTTTTTATGGAGGTAAGACTGACCCGATGGAAAAACGTACACGTGTAAGAGCCCGCGTTATTTCACACGCCTTAAAAGATATTTTACTTGAAGGTGATAAAGTCATTGTAATGGGCCATACGCGTCCAGATTTAGATGCCATTGGTGCGGCTGTTGGTGTGACCCGTTTTGCGATGATGAATAATCTTGAGTCCTATATCATATTGAATGAATCTGACATAGATCCGACATTGCGACGCGTCATGGACGAAATTGATCAAAAACCAGAGCTTAAGGAACGTTTTATTACGTCTGACGAAGCATGGGATATGATGACAAGTAAAACGACATTAGTCATTGTCGATACGCATAAACCTGAAATGGTCATTGATAAAGATATATTAAATAAAGCCAATCGTAAGGTCGTTATTGATCATCATCGACGTGGAGAGGAATTTATTTCTAATCCTTTACTCGTTTATATGGAACCTTATGCAAGTTCGACAGCCGAACTTGTGACAGAGTTATTAGAATATCAAACGACAGAACAACGTTTAACACGTTTAGAATCAACAGTGATGTACGCCGGTATTATTGTTGATACGCGTAACTTTACATTACGTACAGGCTCACGAACATTTGACGCTGCGAGCTATTTGCGTGCGCATGGTGCCGATACCATCTTAACGCAACATTTCTTAAAAGATGATATTGAAACGTATATTAAACGGACAGAGTTGATTCGTACAGTAGATTTACAAGATAATGGTATAGCCATTGCACACGGTGAAGAGCATCAAATATATCATCCTGTAACGGTGGCACAAGCTGCAGATGAGCTATTAAGTTTAGATGGTGTTGAAGCCTCTTACGTCATCGCTAAACGTGAAGATGACCTTGTAGGGATTTCAGCACGATCATTAGGTGAATTTAACGTTCAGCTTACAATGGAAGCACTTGGCGGTGGTGGCCATTTAACGAATGCGGCTACACAAATGAAAGACGTCACAGTCGAAGAAGCCATTGCACAATTAAAACAAGCCATCCAAGAACAAATCGATAGGAGTGACAATGCATGAAAGTAATTTTCACACAAGATGTTAAAGGTAAAGGTAAAAAAGGTGAAGTCAAAGACGTACCTGTTGGATATGCCAATAACTTTTTAATTAAAAACAATTATGCTGTTGAAGCGACACCAGGTAACTTGAAAAAATTAGAACAACAAAATAAACGCATTGAAAAAGATAAACAACAAGAACTTGATGATGCGAAGGCACTAAAAGCCAAACTTGAATCATTAGAAGTTGAAGTTACTGCCAAATCAGGTGAAAGTGGCAAATTATTCGGATCTGTGAGTACAAAACAAATTGCCGAAGCATTAAATAAACAACATGGCATTAAAATTGATAAGCGCAAAATGGAGCTTTCACACGGTATTCAAGCATTAGGTTATACGAACGTACCAGTTAAGCTACACAAAGAAGTTGAAGGCGTAATTCGCGTGCATACAGTGGAAAAATAGATATTTTACTTAGGGCTGAAACAAATGTTTCAGTCCTATTTTTATAAAATTGAAATGTTGAAAGTAAACATGCTTCAATAAATTAATCAATGGAAATTATTCATTATCAACAAAGTATGTTTTAGCAGATTCAACTGTTCATTAAAACGTTTTTGGTTTTATTACATTATTTACGTAACTTACAGTCTTATTTTTCAAATCCTTTATGACATCTATTAATTTTCTAGGAATGAACTCTAACTAGTGTTAAAATATGTAAAGTATATAAAAGCACGTAGGGAGGTTAATCGCATGGATGGAATGTATGAGCATCAACAAATGCCACATAGTAATGAAGCGGAACAATCCGTTTTAGGTGCGATATTTTTAGATCCTGAATTAATGTCTTCAACACAAGAAATTTTATTACCTGAATCGTTCTATCGCACTGCCCATCAACATATTTTCCGTGCGATGATGAACCTTAATGAGGACGGTAATGACATTGATATCGTAACGGTGTTAGACCGTCTCACTCAAGATGGGGTCATCAGTGAATCCGGGGGACCACAGTATCTTGCTGAAATTACGTCAAATGTCCCGACGACACGAAATATTCAATATTATACCGATGTTGTCTTTAAAAATGCGGTTAAGCGTAAATTAATTCACACTGCTGATAGTATCGCGAATGATGGATATAATGATGAGTTAGATATTGATACCGTTTTAAATGATGCGGAACGTCGTATTTTAGAACTATCGTCAACACGAGAAAGTGATGGTTTTAAAGATATTCGTGACGTTCTAGGACAAGTGTATGATAATGCAGAAGCGCTTGATCAAAATAGTGGGCAAACGCCAGGGATTCCTACAGGTTATCGTGATCTTGACCAAATGACAGCAGGATTTAACCGTAACGATTTAATCATTTTAGCGGCACGTCCATCGGTAGGTAAGACTGCCTTCGCATTAAATATTGCGCAAAAAGTGGCAACCCACGAAGATCAATATACGGTCGGTATTTTCTCACTCGAGATGGGTGCAGACCAACTGGCAACACGTATGATATGTAGTTCCGGAAATGTAGATTCTAACCGTTTACGTACTGGAACAATGACGGAAGAAGACTGGAACCGATTTACAGTTGCGGTCGGTAAACTTTCTCGTACAAAGATATTTATCGATGATACACCAGGGATTCGTATTACAGATTTACGTTCCAAATGTCGTCGATTGAAGCAAGAACATGGACTTGATATGATTGTGATTGACTATTTACAGTTGATTCAAGGAAGTGGTTCGCGTGCATCTGATAACCGTCAACAAGAAGTTTCTGAGATTTCACGTATGCTAAAAGGGATTGCCCGTGAGTTAGAGTGTCCTGTAATTGCATTGAGTCAGTTATCACGTGGTGTGGAGCAACGTCAAGATAAGCGACCAATGATGAGTGATATTCGTGAATCTGGATCAATTGAACAAGATGCCGACATTGTTGCCTTTTTATATCGTGATGATTATTATAATCGCGGTGATGGCGATGAAGATGATGACGACGCAGGGTTTGAACCACAAACAAATGATGAAAATGGTGAAATTGAAATTATTATTGCCAAGCAACGTAACGGTCCTACAGGGACAGTGAAATTGCACTTCATGAAACAATATAATAAATTTACAGATATTGAGTATGCACATGCCGATATGGGTTAAATAAAATGTGACAAATTTAAGTCTAAAAAATAATTTTTCCGTACATTAAAACTATTTAATTGTTTAATGTACGGTTTTTTAATTGATTTTTCGATTGTATTTTGTGTTAAGTATGGATTTTGAAATGTTTATTTTGTACGATAAACGCTATAATAATGCGCTGTCATAAGCTTGAGGAGACATTCGACTCAACAAGGTCATGAAAATTTTCATAGATTTTAACGTTCGTTTTTTGGTTTGCATTCCATCTGTCATACTGGTAAAATACACTTTGGTTAATCGAGAAAACGTTGGAGGTGCTCTTATGTCATCAATCGTAGTAGTTGGGACACAATGGGGAGACGAAGGAAAAGGTAAAATTACAGACTTTTTAGCAGAACAAGCAGATGTCATTACACGTTTTTCAGGCGGTAATAATGCAGGACATACAATTAAATTTGATGGTGAAACATACAAACTTCACTTAGTACCATCAGGTATTTTCTATAAAGAAAAATTATCTGTTATTGGTAATGGTGTCGTTGTAGATCCTGTTGCTTTATTAAAAGAATTAGATGGCTTAAATGAACGTGGAATTGCGACTGACAATCTGCGCATTTCTAACCGTGCTCACGTCATCCTTCCATACCACTTAAAACAAGACGAATTAGAAGAAGAGCGTCGTGGTGATAACAAAATCGGTACTACGAAAAAAGGTATCGGCCCAGCATACGTAGATAAAGCACAACGTATCGGTATTCGTATGGCAGACCTTCTAGATAAAGAAGTTTTTGAACAACGCTTAAAAGAAAACTTAGCTTATAAAAATGACTATTTTCAAGGCATGTTTAATCAAGATGCACCATCGTTTGAAGAAATTTTCGAACCGTATTACGAAGCGGGTCAACGTTTGGCACAATATGTTACTGACACAGCTAAAGTGTTAGATGATGCATTTGTGGCTGACGAAAAAGTTTTATTTGAAGGTGCGCAAGGTGTGATGTTAGACATCGATCACGGTACGTATCCTTTTGTAACATCTAGTAACCCAGTTGCGGGTAACGTAACAGTAGGTACAGGTGTAGGCCCGACTCACGTATCTAAAGTAGTAGGTGTATGTAAAGCGTATACTTCTCGTGTTGGTGATGGTCCATTCCCAACTGAATTATTTAATGAAGAAGGACATCACATTCGTGAGGTTGGACGTGAATACGGTACAACTACAGGACGTCCACGTCGTGTAGGTTGGTTTGACTCAGTCGTGTTACGTCACTCTCGTCGTGTAAGTGGGATTACAGATTTATCAATCAACTCTATCGACGTATTAACAGGTTTAGATACAGTTAAAATCTGTACAGCGTATGAGCTTGATGGTAAAGAAATTACAGAATACCCAGCGAACCTAAATGACTTAAAACGTTGTAAACCAATTTTTGAAGAATTACCTGGTTGGACAGAAGATATAACAGGTGTACGTAGTTTAGATGAATTACCTGATAACGCGCGTCGTTATTTAGAACGTATTTCTGAATTATGTAACGTTCACATTTCAATCTTCTCTGTAGGTCCAGACCGTAATCAAACGAACATTGTTGAAAAATTATGGGTTTAATTCGTCTGAGGTAAGTCTAACCGCAATATAACGGTAAGACTGACTTGCAGTATATGAAAGCCGGCAAATCAATGGATTTGCTGGCTTTTTTTGTATATTAGTGTTGTTGTTCATTCCGGTCTATCATTGCCATATGAAGATCATGAATCATAGCGATAAGTGGACGAATAATCATCTGAATACTCCCAATAACGAATAATACAGTACCTTGAAATACGGTCGAATCAGAGAAAAATAAAAAACTACCGATTAAAAAATGAGGCCAAGTACGACATCATTGAGTTGATACAGTGCTTTATAGACAAAAGACTTTCTATTTTTTTGATTACTAAAATTTATACTAGCTTGTTGCTTTTTTGGCATGTGCGTAGTCCCTCCTTAAAATCTACTCGTATGTTATACCCGTTATGGCATGATGACATAGGTATTGTTTATGAATTACATTAATTTCAATAATGATGAAACTAACTTTTATCATTTAATTGATGTGATAAGGTGTTTGAGAGAGATAAAAGTGTAAAAAAGATGAGAGTGAATCGTTGATATAAAGGGGTTTGAAGGTATTGTGTTGCGTTTGTAAAGCGTGTGTGAAAAATTATTGAAAAAAATTTAAAATTTATCTTGCCATCATGAAAATGGGGTGCTATAATCAATCTTGTGTTCAAAAGAGGCTCCTTGGTCAAGCGGTTAAGACACCGCCCTTTCACGGCGGTAACACGGGTTCGAGTCCCGTAGGAGTCACCATGATATGGTCCCGTAGTGGAGCGGTTTAACACGCCTGCCTGTCACGCAGGAGATCGCGGGTTCGATTCCCGTCGGGACCGCTACTTGCTCATCCAAATATGGATGGGCATTTTTTTGATTCAAACACATCTCCAACCATACAATACTTTCACAGCAACCTATGACAACCATGCGATTATCATAGTGTTGCTTTTTTAATTTGTATTAATGTTGAATAAAGTAAATGATAGAATTTGCACTTTAGAAGTGATACATTATAAGGTATAGGATTATGCCAATTGGAAACGTATAATTTTGCACTTTAATATGAAATGGGGTCAAAGCATATGGCGAGAAAAGTAGTCGTAGTCGACGATGAAAAACCAATTGCGGATATATTAGAATTTAACTTGAAGAAAGAAGGTTACGAAGTATACGTAGCCTACGACGGTGATGATGCCGTGGATTTAATTTATGAAAAAGAACCAGATATTGTCTTACTAGACATTATGTTACCTGGTCGAGACGGTATGGAAGTATGCCGTGAAGTACGTAAAAAATACGAAATGCCAATCATTATGTTAACAGCGAAAGACTCAGAAATTGATAAAGTTCTTGGTCTTGAGTTAGGCGCAGATGACTATGTTACGAAACCATTTAGTACACGTGAACTCATTGCGCGTGTGAAAGCGAACTTACGTCGCCATTACACACAACCTACACAAGATACAGAAGTACAATCTAACGATATTACGATTAAAGATATCGTCATTTACCCAGATGCGTATTCGATTAAAAAACGTGGCGAAGATATTGATTTAACGCATCGTGAATTTGAATTATTCCATTACTTAGCAAATCATATGGGTCAAGTAATGACACGTGAACATTTACTTCAAACGGTGTGGGGTTATGATTATTTTGGCGACGTACGTACTGTTGACGTAACGATTCGTCGTCTACGTGAAAAAATTGAAGATGATCCGTCTCACCCGGACTACATTGTTACACGTCGTGGTGTAGGCTATTTTCTTCAACAACATGATTAGAGGAAGCTTAATATGAAGTGGTTAAAACAATTTCAATCCCTTCACACGAAGCTCGTTATTGTTTATGTGTTACTTATCATTATCGGTATGCAAATTATCGGTCTTTATTTTACGAACAGTCTTGAAAAAGAAATGACCGATACCTTTAAAACCAATATTTCTCAAAATGCGAAACAAATTGAGCTCAGTATTGAGAAAATATATGCGGACGAGAATGGCACGACGAATACTCAAAAAGATATTCAAAATCTTTTAAATGAATATGCCAACCGTAATGAAATGATTGAAATACGCTTCATTGATACAGATCAAATCATTTTAGCGACGTCTAAACAATCCAATCGTCATATGATTAATCAAAAAGCGAATGAAAGTTCAATTCAAAAGGCGCTTTCACTCGGACAAGAAAATTCGGATACGGTTCTTAAAGATTATGGCGAAGGAAAGCAACGGGTTTGGGTTAAAAATATGCCTGTCACAACGAATAAAGGATTGATAGGTGATATATACATCGAATCCAACATTAACCAAGTTTATGACCAGCTTAATAATATTAATCAAATTTTTATTGTTGGGACTTTAATTTCTTTAATTATTACAGTTATATTGGGATTCTTTATTGCACGTACAATTACGAAACCGATTACAGATATGCGTAACCAAACGGTTGAAATGTCGAAAGGGAATTACACGCAACGTGTGAAAATCTACGGCAATGACGAGATTGGTGAGTTGGCATTAGCATTCAATAACTTGTCCAAACGTGTGCAAGAAGCACAAGCGAATACTGAAAGTGAAAAGCGTCGTTTAGACTCTGTTATCACACACATGAGTGACGGTATCATTGCGACAGACCGTCGAGGGCGTGTGCGTATTATCAATGACATGGCGCTTAAAATGCTCGGTAAGATGAAAGAAGATGTTACTGGGCAACATATATTTGATATTTTAGATTTACGTGATACGTATACGTTAGAAGAATTAAGCGACAATCATGATAGTTTTCTTCTTGATATTAATGAGGATGAAGGCATTATTGCGCGAGTGAACTTTAGTAATATCGTTCAACATACTGGTTTCGTAACCGGTTATATTGCCGTGTTACATGATGTTACTGAACAACAACAAGTAGAAAAAGAACGTCGTGAGTTCGTTGCGAACGTGTCACACGAATTACGTACGCCACTGACATCGATGAACAGTTACATCGAAGCTTTAGAAGAAGGCGCGTGGAAAGATGAGTCGATTGCGCCTCAATTTTTATCTGTGACACGAGAAGAAACAGAGCGTATGATTCGTCTCGTTAATGATTTACTTCATTTATCTAAAATGGATAATGAAACAGAACAAATTACGAAAGAAATTGTTGATTTTAACATGTTTGTCAATAAAATCATCAATCGACATGAGATGTCTGCCAAAGACACAACATTTGTGCGCGATATCCCGCATAAATCTATATTTACAGAAATCGATCCAGACAAGATGACGCAAGTATTTGATAACGTGATTACAAATGCAATTAAATATTCTCGCGGTGAGAAACGTGTAGAGTTTCACGTGAAACAAAATGCGGTGCATAATCGTGTGACAGTGCGTATTAAAGATAATGGGATTGGTATCCCGATAAACAAAGTGGACAAAATCTTTGACCGCTTTTTCCGAGTAGATAAAGCACGGACACGTAAGATGGGTGGAACAGGTCTTGGTCTTGCGATTTCAAAAGAAATTGTAGAAGCACACAACGGGCGCATTTGGGCAAATAGTGTGGAAGGGCAAGGTACCTCTATTTTTATAACATTACCGTGTGAAATTATTGAAGATGGTGATTGGGATGCAGACTAAAGAACTCATCAAATCCATCATCTTAGGACTCCTTGTTTTAATGAGTATTATTCTAACTGTAAAGATTTGGAATTTTTCTCCTGATGTGGCAGATACATATAGCGACCCACATCATGAAAATACGAAAGCCATAGGTGCGCGTTACGATAAGGAAGCGGCGCAAGTGATGACCCCAAATCAAATGGTGCATGTAGACCAAGGTAAAATAGAAGGATCTTCTGCGACCCCATCGGTCAATGAACTTGCCAATCTCTTTAGTAAGCATCACATTTCTAAAGTAGAAGAATTTTCAAATGATCATGTTTTATCATTAGATACATTAAGTGATCATCTTGTTATTTTAGACTACCCGACAGACACCCCACTTGCGATGTATTTGAATGAAGTGATGAATGTACCCGCTAAGGTTCCTTCAAATTTTAAATTTAATCGCATTATTTTAGATATGAACAGTCGTTATGATGTTGACGTCTATGCGATTGATGCGGATCGTCAGCGTGCTATAAAAATGACGACGGATGTGTCTGTTAAAACAATAAAAGGGCATCTAGATGAGATGTCATCTAATCTTGAACCTTACACGGATATTTTGACGGACCAAACAACAGTAAATAAAGCAACTTATTTATATGCGCCTAAAGCACCAAAAGATTTACGCACGTATCGTACGATTTTCAACAACATTAATGTTGAAGACCTTAATTCCATTCTTTTTGATGATACACCAATTGTGCGGACAACAAGAAGCGGTACGACAACGTACAATAATAATACGGGCATGGTAAATTATGATGCCAATAAAGAAACATACAGTTACACGAATTTATCAGAAGATGAACATAGTACACGTGATATGAATATCAGTATTCCAAGAACCTTTGATTACATTAACAAACATGGTGGTTTTACCGATGATTTTCGTTTATTTAAAGCGAATGGGTCTAAAGGTGAAATGATTTATCAAATGTTCATTAATGGTAGACCTATATTTGACTCAACAATCCGAAACCAAATACGCGTGATTTGGGGTGAACGCGGCATTTTCGAATACAGTCGTGGATTATTAAAAACGAATGTGACCGTGGATAATGGTGAAAAACCTAGAGCATTGCCACCTGCAGAAGATGTGCGATCAAAGCTGGCAAGTAATGGTCGTGTGGACTTTTCTAAAGTAGAACAAATGATTGTCGGCTACCGTATGATTACGAAAGAATCTTCAAATGATGGGATTGAAATCCAACATAATAGTCAATTTGTGCCAACATGGTATATTAAATATGATAATGATTGGTATGAATTTCGAGATGGGGAGTTGATTAAGCCGTGAACTGGAAACAAACCAAAACCCTTTTCATCGTCGTCTTCTTCCTGACAAATTTATGTTTAATTTATATTTATGTTGATAAAGTGAATAAATCGCACGTCAATGATTCAGAAAACGACAATGCCGTTAATTTTGAACAAGAAGATATTAAATTGCCAAAAGATATGCCAAATGTTAGTGGCGTCAAAATGCAGTTAATCACTGGAGATTCACATGATTTTGAAAAAGATGTGAAAGAAGATGATAATGCTGAAGCCAGTAAAGATGGTTTTACGTTAACGCAAAAGATGACGCACGCGGTGAATGTGAGTCAAGATCCCATTTCGATATTAAAACCGTACATTAATGCTAATGTGTACGGTGGTAGCCAATATCAATATCATGAAACGCAAGATGGTAAAATTATTTATGAACAAACATATGATGGGTATCCAATCATGAATAATAATCGTGCCAGATTGTCTTTTGATGTTAATGGGAATAAAACAAAATCTTATACGCAATCGACAATGGAAGACATCCGACCGTCTAAAGGTGAAAATAATAAACCACGTCAAGTTATGAGTGCGCGTGAAGCTATAGAAACACTATATTATAACCAATATTTAAAAGCTGGCCAGTCGGTTGATAGTATTCGACTGGGGTACTATACGGTAGTAAAAGAAACCAACGTACAAGTATTACAAGCAAACTGGGAAATTACCGTTAGTAAAAAAGGTAAAAAACATACGTATTATGTTGAAGCGGTATCATCAAATCCGCAAATTACAGAATAATAGAAAGGGTGGTCACTTGATACGAATGAGTGTCCTCGCAAGTGGCAGTACAGGTAACGCCACTTATGTAGAGAGTGATAAAGGCAGCCTGTTGGTCGACGTCGGTTTAACAGGTAAGAAAATGGAAGCACTTTTCGATCAAATCGACCGAAAAATTTCAGATTTAAATGGCATATTAGTGACGCATGAACATTCCGATCATATTAAAGGATTAGGCGTTTTGGCACGAAAATACAACCTGCCTGTTTATGCGAATGAAAAAACATGGACATGTATTGAAAAGAAAGATTCACGCATTCCAAGTGCACAAAAATTTATTTTCAATCCATACGAAACGAAATCAATCGCTGGGTTTGATGTGGAATCCTTTAACGTGTCTCATGATGCGATAGATCCACAATTTTACATTTTCCATAATGACTATAAAAAACTAACACTGATTACGGATACAGGCTATGTGTCTGACCGTATGAAAGGCATGATTCGTGGTAGCGATGCATTTATTTTTGAAAGTAATCACGACGTTGATATGTTACGCATGTGTCGCTACCCATGGAAAACGAAACAACGGATTTTAAGTGATATGGGTCACGTCTCAAATGAAGACGCAGCACATGCGATGACAGACGTCATTACAGGACAAACGAAACGCATCTATTTATCACATCTCTCACAAGACAATAATATGAAAGATTTAGCACGTATGAGTGTCGGACAGATTTTACGTGAACACGATATTGATACCGTAAATGACGTTAAATTATGTGATACTGACAAAGCACAAGCGACACCGATTTATACGCTATAATGATAACTGGGATTAGAAACGCACTTTGCGATTCTAATCCTTTTTTTATCCTCTATATATTGATATATATCTATATAGATGTTAATCTATGTTTTGTTAGGAGTGGATGACAATGACTTATCAAAAGTTAGCGCAACAACTCAAAATGATCTCTGATGTGAACCGATTAGAAATCATCAACATGTTATCATGCGGTGAATTATGTGCATGTGACTTACTCGAACACTTTCAGATTTCACAACCCACACTGAGCCATCATATGAAAATCCTTGTTGAAGGTAATATGGTCAATATGCGTAAAGAAGGTAATAAACGCATGTATCAACTGAATCAACACGTTTTTGATGAACTCAAAGAGACGTTAGAACACCTTACGACGTCAACGTCAACGTGTGCATGTCGTTCTATAAAAAGGGGTGACTGTGAAGGATGATGATACTTGCGATAACTATATTTTTGTTGACACTTGTTTTTGTGATTTGGCAACCCAAAGGTTTAGATATTGGTATTACGGCGTGTGTCGGCGCTGTCGTCGCAATACTGACGGGTGTCGTCGATTTAAGTGATGTCGGCGAAGTGACGGGAATTGTTTGGAATGCGACCCTCACCTTCATTGCGATTATTCTGATATCATTAATCCTTGATGAAATAGGGTTTTTTGAATGGGCCGCCCTTAATATGGTCCAAGCTTCAAAAGGTAATGGCTTTAGAATGTTTCTATATATTATGACACTTGGTGCAATCGTCGCTGCATTCTTTGCAAATGACGGTGCTGCCTTAATTTTAACGCCAATCGTGCTCGCAATGGTGCGCCACTTAGGGTTTAAAGCGCGGGCAGTCTTCCCTTTCATTATAGCAAGTGGTTTTATTGCGGATACAACGTCTTTGCCCCTTGTCGTGAGTAACCTTGTTAATATCGTTTCAGCAGATTATTTCGATATCGGCTTTGTTGAATATTTAAGTCGGATGTGGATTCCGAATGTGTTTTCATTTGGTGCAAGCATTGTTGTATTATGGCTTTATTTTAAAAGAGCGATACCCAAATCATTTGATATTAATCATTTAAAAAAACCAACACATGCTATTAAAGATTGGCAACTCTTTTATCTGTCATGGTGGATATTAGGCTTTTTATTTATAGGTTATCTCGTAAGCGAATTGGTGAAAGTGCCTGTTTCATTCATCGCATGTACGATTGCTGCCATTTTTATTGTGGTCGCACGGCGCTCTCCAGCAGTTCATACAAGTGCTGTTGTTAAAGGGGCACCGTGGAACATCGTATTTTTCTCTATCGGTATGTATCTTGTCGTCTTTGGATTAAAAAATGTCGGCATTACGACATTACTCGGAAACACGTTATCCATGATTGCAGCGCATGGATTGTTTGCGAGTGTCATGGGGATGGGCTTGATATCTGCAATTTTATCTGCGGTCATGAACAATATGCCGACCGTCATGATTGATGCCCTTGCGATACATCAAGCAGGTGTCACGGGCAGTCTAAAAGAAGGGATGATTTATGCGAATGTAATTGGGGCAGATTTAGGACCCAAAATCACGCCTATCGGTTCACTTGCAACGTTATTATGGCTTCATGTGTTAGCACAAAAAGGCGTCAAAATTTCTTGGGGAATGTATTTCAAAATAGGTATTATCATCACATTCCCTGTACTAGTCATTACATTACTCGGACTCTATCTGACAATGATATTAGTTTAAAAACTAGGGGGAGCAATATGGAAAAACGAACGATTTATTTTATATGTACGGGGAATTCATGCCGTAGCCAGATGGCAGAAGGATGGGGAAAAGCCATACTTGGTAAGGACTGGAATGTCTATTCAGGGGGTATAGAAACGCATGGCGTCAATCCTAATGCCATTGAAGCGATGCAAGAAGTTGGTATAGATATCTCAAATCAAACATCAGACTTAATCAATCCTGATATTGTGAATAAAGCAGATTTAGTCGTCACATTGTGTAGCCATGCCGATGCGCATTGTCCGATCATGCCGCCACACGTTCATAAACAACATTGGGGATTCGAGGACCCGGCAGGACAACCATGGTCAGAATTTCAACGCGTGAGAGATGAAATCAAAAGCGCTATCGAACACTTTAAACATAGGCAATAATAATCAAAACGTTACGCGATTGATGCGTAACGTTTTTTTATAGATTTACAAAACATTGGCAACCATTTATGAATCACTTATGATATAAATAACTGAAAATTTTGAGGGATATACGCAATACGTTTTCAAATATTTACATGCATAAATGTGCAAAATGAGTTAAAAGTTATCCCCAAACATGTGCACAAAACGAAAGAATTATAAACAATCCACATGTTAATAACGTTATTACCAACAAAGTTATACACATATTCACAAACTTATGCACAATTATATCGAAATAATCCACATTTTATCTTAAATAATTTATACAAATTCGGTATAATGAGGATAAATATGTGAGTAACTGAATAACCTGTGGATAACTTGCTACTTATAAACAAAATGGAGGAAATTATGAAAATAACCATCATCGCAGTTGGAAAATTAAAAGAGAAATATTGGAAACAGGCCATTTCAGAATATGAAAAACGCTTAAGTGCTTATACAAAAGTCGAAATCATCGAAGTGCCAGATGAAAAAGCACCAGAAAATATGAGTGACAAAGAGATTGAGCAAGTAAAAGAAAAAGAAGGCCAACGCATCCTAACCAAAGTCAAACCACAATCCACAGTCATTACGTTAGAAATCCAAGGAAAGATGTTAAGTTCCGAAGCGCTCGCAAAAGAACTAGATCAACGTATGACACAAGGTGCAAGCGACTTTACTTTCATTATTGGAGGATCGAATGGCTTACATCAAGACGTCATGAATCGTAGCAACTTTGCTTTGTCCTTCAGTAAAATGACATTTCCACATCAAATGATGCGTGTTGTGTTGTTAGAGCAGGTGTATCGGGCATTTAAGATAAATAGAGGAGAAGCGTATCATAAGTGATTGGCATAAATACCTGAATTTAGTTGTAGTTTTAATGATTAAAATGTAATGTATGAAAATTTAGAGTGGGTGAGTATAGTGAGTATTTGGGAGAGATATTCAAAAGAGGGACAAGAACAATATCTTCAATTCTTAAAAGTATATGGTGCATTGTCAAACTTATTTAGACAAAAAAAGGGAGATATGATACCGTACTTAGATTCAAAGTTCCAAGAAACGGTCTATGCAAAATCTTTTAATTCAAAAAATGTGGATATAGGTAATACTCCACATGATATTTTATCAGAATTTGGTAATGAAAGAATAGGAATAGGATTAAAAACATGGATGAACTCTTCACCATCATATCAAAAAGTAATGCAGTTAAAACGTTATCAAAATGAAATTAAACCGTATATTGAAAAAGGAAATCTCGAAGACTTAGCATATAAAATATCGACTTTAAAAAATGAAAGAATGCTTTCTGATTATGAGAGATTGGGATTATCTAAAGACAAAAATATTTATCATTATATAACCAGGGATAAAGGTAAATTCATTTTACAAGAATGTGCTTATCCACTTATTGATATTAATAAAATTCAAAATCCTTGTATCTCAAAAACGTCTTTTAGTTGGAATGATGGTTCAAAATACTATAGGTATACATTTGGAGATTCCCAAATATGGCAAAGGTTTGCAACTGATCATAGTGATACTCATATTATAGAACAATGTGAAATTGATATAATTGATGATCCTTTTGAGTTTTTAATAAAGGCCTATTTAAATTTGATTGGTGAATTTAAACAAGAAGAAAAAGATATATACGAAGTTTATCTGCCTCTTTATTCTTACAAAACTGGAGAAGTTGAAACTAAATCTGGATTGAATGCATGGAATGCGGCTTCTAAAAATAAAGGCAGCGGGCAATTAAGACCACTTAATGAAATATACATACCTATACCTAGGATATTTCATAAAAAGTATTCTGATTTTTTTATTGAAGATATTTTTGAGGCAGAAAATAAATTAAAAGAATCATCTAAAGAAGATAGAGCAAAACATCAAGTTAGATTTCACTTGCATTTACCAAATGGAAGTGTAATCCCTGCTCTAGTAGGTCAACAGAATATGAAAAGTTTACAATCTGGCAGTTTGACCGAAAGAAGAGAAGACGGTACATTATATGGTCAGTCAGATTTGGGTCAATGGTTACTTGTAGATGTTTTAGGACTTTCTGATAGAGAGGTAGTTACAAGAGAATGGTTAATTAAAAAAGAGACTGATTCTGTAAGGCTTTGGAGAAATAAAAATGACTTTAAAAATATATATATTGATTTTGCGCCAGTAGGTGCCTTTGATAAATTTATTAGCGGTAAAGGCGTAGCAGATGATGAATAAAGAGTGAAGCTAAGTAAATAAAATTAACAAAAAATCACATTAAATATTTATCCATATATTTTTAAAATAAAATCACATAGCATATATGAATAAGGATATGGGAACGTATGTACGAAACTTCATGTATGTGCTACAATATTCTCTATGAAAATATGAAGGAAGGTAGAGCTACATGACTAATTCTGTAAGTTCTTCTAGAAAAGTAAGAAAGCGCACAATTGCTGCCTTTTTTAGTGGTGTAGGAGGAATTGAGCTAGGTTTTCAACAGACTGGCAAGTTCAGAGTGGTGTACGCTAATGAATTCGATAAGAATGCATGTATAACCTATAAATTAAATAATCCTGATACACCATTAGATGAAAGAGACATTCATGATGTTCATGAATTTGAAATTCCAATAACAGACGTTATCGTCGGAGGTTTTCCCTGCCAAGCATTTAGTATTGCAGGTTATAGAAAAGGATTTGAAGACGAACGTGGCGATTTATTCTTTGAACTTTTGCGATTTATTAAAACTAATAGACCTAAAGTAATATTTATAGAAAATGTTAAAAATATGGTTACTCATGATCATGGAAACACATTCAAAATCATTAGGGAAGCCCTTACGATGAATGGTTACTTAATTAAGTGGGCAGTATTAAATAGTAAAGATTACGGTAATATTCCCCAAAACCGAGAGAGAATATATATTGTGGGATTCACTAATAAGGAAGCTTTTGATAATTTTCAATTTCCAGACCCAGTCGAACTAACTACAACTGTTAGTGATATCATTGATTTTTCATCAAAAAAAGAGGATAGATATTATTATAAAGAAGGAAGACAACCTTTTTATAGTAAATTATCAAAAGAAGTTAATAAAAAGTATGCAATTTATCAGTGGAGAAGACAGTATGTTAGGGAAAATAAAACAGGAGTTATACCAACATTAACAGCCAATATGGGAACGGGTGGTCATAATGTTCCAATAATTTTATCTGATAGTGGTATAAGAAAATTAACGCCTAGAGAAACGTTTAATGCACAAGGGTATCCTATTAATTTTAAACTACCTGAAGGTATGTCTAATGGTCAGTTATACAAGCAAGCTGGTAATAGCGTTGTAATACCTGTTATTAAAAGAATAGCAACTAATATTGATAATGCTTTATCTAGAGTGACTAATAACAAAGAAATAACGAATGATTTGAATGGTGAATTTCATGTGATGTACACAAAAATGAAAGGGAGATTCAAAGGAGAGAGTTATTTAGTTCAAGTATTGAAAAGTGAAAAAGAACTTGAAAAATTTTCGGAAGATAACAAGATTAACTATTTGTCTAAAGAAAGTTATACTAAGGAAATTCATAAGAATAAAAAATTGGAATTTTATTCTTATGAATAAAATTCTTGATGCTATGTAAGATACAATATTGAAAAATTATTCAATTTTTATTTTAAAAGTATGGAGTACTAATAAATGGTAAAAACGCATCATTAACTGATACGCTTCTGCAAATTAGTTAATGATGCGTTTTTTTAATGCATAAGATTACATATAAAAAACAATCACCCTAATAATAGGTGACTTAAATATGAGACTTGCGAGCAGATTAGATAGTAAATAAAAAGTTACAGTTTAACTTAGGAAGAGCTAGCTGATAAATTTAAATAATTGGTAATCAAACATATAAAAATGCAAAGTATGTAAATATCAAATAAAGAAATTAACTATACAAGGCCTATATCGGTTAAATTAACTGAAATGCGATTTAAGAAGTTTCATTAGTATTACAATTAGTAGGAGGTAGTTTAAGATAGTTTTCACAATTCTACTAAAATTAATTCAAACTTTGAAATAGTATATTTATCCAAGATCAGTCTATTTACAAAAGCTTTGCTATATTAAAAACCATCTTTTAAATGATTTTCTGAAATTTTCCCAATTTTTTATATCTAGATAATATTTATTGTCAATTTCTCTTATAACGTCTTGTTTTACTAAATTATTAAAAGTACGAGTATGTCGTATATTTAAGCTATTTAAATCTTTAGCAGATTTTGAAGAAATTGCATTATGTTCTTTCAAAGTTTTTACTACTTTATTCTGTTTTAAAGTTATACTTTCTGCTCCAAACGCCATAGTCATCACCTCTTTTCATTTATTATAACACGAATTTTTTGACAATTATGATATTTATTGTTGAAACACTTTAATAATTACTAAGAAAAATAGTTAAGCGTACCTTATGAGAATACTACTTTGAAGGAACTAAAAAGTAATAAGGCATTCATTGATAAGTCCCAATTAGCATATAGATTGTTTACGAAATACAAAATCATTAGTTATAGAAGAATTATAAACCTCATGAATAATCAATAAACTCAGACAAACCGTTAATGATTGAATTACATTAATATGTAGTATAACCGTTTTCTAATTTAAAGAAAATTGCTCTAAAATAACTGTTAATTTTCTTCTTTTATTAATATCAGGCGTTCTTACGAAAGTTAAATTGTGGTTTCTAATTTTTTTAAGTGTTTCTATATCAATATTTGTATTATGAAAAGCCCAATTAAACATGTCGTCTGTCATATTTTTATGAGAAAGTGTTTTTAAATACAATTCTTCTTTTGGAGGATTATATTTATTCGTATTGGTATAAATAGTATCTTTATTGTAATTGATGTAAACAGAATTGTTATTGATGATAATATCTTCTAATTTAATGTAAAAATCATCTAAGGTCCTGTTTACAGTTATAGAAGATAGTAAGTCTAGAGATATGTTATGTAAGTATTTAGAGTCAAATTTATCATTAATTATATTCAATGTAGTTAGATAGTAATCGGAGTTATTATGAATAATAAGCTGGAAGTTGTAATTGTTTGGATCCCAAGCATCGAAATAAATATAAATTTGAGTATTTTTAAAAACACCCTTATATTTGACTGCAGTAGTTTGCTTAGGATTATTCAAGCTATTATAATCATCTAATAACTTTTTTAAAGTACGTTCATTCATTATTACACTCCTTTTTAATAATATGTTATTAGATATTATATAATATATTAAGGTTTTTGAATATTAAAATACAAAGCTTATAAATACCACCCATGTGAAGGGGTGGTTTTTATTTATTTAGATTATATAGGTCTCTAATCGTATGTATCATATATAAATTGTATTTTATTAACAATAAATAGGTCATATTCAACTTATTCGCTATATGATTTGTTATAATTTAATAGTAAATTACATTTCGGAATAAATGATGCCTTAGGGTGAATGATATAAAACAAGGAAGTGAAATTGTGAAAATTAGTGATTATAACCTCATAGTTAAATCAAGAGTGTTACTGAAAGATGTAAATGTGGAATTTTTTAAAGGATCTATAAACCATATTGTTGGTAAAAATGGTGTAGGTAAATCAATGTTTGCTAAGGACTTGATTTTGAATAAAAATTTACATCCTAATTTATCGAAAAGTATTACACTTATTTCAAGTGCTTCTAATGTGCCGTATGATATTACAAAAAATGATTTAATAAATATTCTTACAAACACATTTAGCCAAAATGAGAAAATGGTTGAATTGATGGATATGTTACATATTCATAGTATTCCCAATAATACTTTAATAAAAAGCTTGAGTGACGGCCAAAAACAGAAATTAAAAATCTTAAGTTTTCTATTAGAAAACAAGCCTATTGTTATTTTAGATGAGATTACTAATGCGCTTGATAAAAGAACTGTAAATGAGATTCATACTTTTTTAAATGAATACATATCTATTAATCCTGAAAAAATTATTATCAATATCACGCACAATCTAGCGGATTTAAAAGCATTAGAAGGTCATTACTTTATGCTCGACAATCAAAAGATTCTTAATTATAAAGATCAAAATGAGCTAATTCGTAATTATATTGATAACTAAGATATAGGAGGAAATCAGAATGTTGGAATTTAGAAAGAGTATAACGAATAAAATTTTTATTGTTTTAGCTGTAATATTCACTTTTGTTTATCTTTTAGGATATTTCCTTCCTATTGGCATAGATAAGGTTGAGAAATTGAGTTATGGTCAGTATTTTATTAGTGCATATACGGTTGCTACAGAATTTGGATTTTTACTATTTTCATTTATAATCGCATTCTTTATTAATAAAGAGTATTCAGCCAAACAAATCCTTTTTTACAAGTTGATAGGTGAAAATATTTATAGCTTTTTCTACAAAAAAATACTGGTTCTGTTTATAGAATCATTAGTATGTATAATTATTGGTATCACTGTCATTTCATTAATATTTAATGATTTTACTCATTACTTTTTATTGATTGGTTTGTTTATGCTAATCATGCTTCAGTATCTTCTAATAATAGGGACAATAAGTATTATGTTTTCAAACTTACTTATTAGTATTGCTATTAGTATAGTTTTTTGGATAACTTCAATTATTATGGTGGCAATTAATAAGTCTTACTTTGGTATTTTGGCGCCATTTGAAGCGAGCAATAAAATGTATAACCATGTAGTAAATACATTAAATAGTAATGAAGTGTTTATCACTTCTACAGATATCGTTAATTTAATTGCTTTCTTCATAATTTTACTAATCATTAACGTGTTGATATTAACATTTTGTAAAAGAAGATGGATTAGACTCGGTTTGTAAATTAGAGGTCTGAATTGAACGTTTAAGAATCTAATTGGATTTATAGCTAATTTTGATGCTTCAATATTAATTAAAAAGGGCAGCTATGTATATGGTTGTCCTTTATTAATTTCAATTAATTGTTTTCAAAGTGAAAACCAAATACTTCAAATTGTGCTAGTAATAGAATTTGTTGATTTCAATAGGTGTCATGTGTATCCATCCATGTCCTAATGTACCCAATACGATTGAATCAACTTATACTATTCAAGGGTTAGATTTAAACTATGCCGGTGTGGTGATTGGTCCTTCCGTTAAGTATAGAGATGGACAAATTATTTTTGATGAAAAAAGTAGCGCTAACAAAAAAGCGACTCGAAAGAGAACTTTAGAAGATGGATCGAAACAATACTTTTCAAATATGCTTTTAAAAAATGAATTGAATGTTTTATTAACACGTGGTGTAAATGGATTATATATCTATGCAGTTGATGACCAATTAAGAGAAGCATTAAAAAACGCATCTAAAGGTGATAAATATGAATGAAACAAGAAAAATAATGAATGAAATCAATCAGTTTAGAGATGATCGTAACTGGCGTCAATATCATAATGAGAAAGATTTATCTTTATCGATTAGTATAGAAGCAGCTGAATTACTCGAATTATTTCAATGGAAATCTTCAAGAGAAGTTTTAGATACAAAACAAGATAGAATAGCTGAAGAATTAGCTGATATATTAATTTATAGTTATATGCTAGCAGATAATTTGAATTTTGATATTAACGAAATTATACGCAAGAAATTATTAGAGAATGCTAATAAATATCCTATAGACAAAAGTAAGGATAGCAATAGTAAGTATACGGAATTATAAAAGAATAAATTAGATAAACAGCATCAAAACAAGGGCTCTAATGAATCCTTGTTTTGATGCTGTTTCGGGTGAAACAACTTTCCAAATGTATGAATAGGGTGGATTTTCTTGTAGGTTTTTTCACTATCTTGTTAATAACAAAATTTCATTATTAATATTTTTAGGTATATTATCATCTATTTCGCGAGTTTTGCATTAAGCATGTTCTTTCACTCCAATAACTTTCTGGATAGTACAAATGTGATTCTAAATACTTGTTGGTACGTGTTTATACTAGAATTAATAAATACTCTGTAATCTTATTGTAATAATTGCAATAATATTGTAATATATGATTGTGAATAAAAAATTATATGTAATGGAGTGGTATTAAATGAATAAAATGGGTAAATTAGTTCTTTCAGTAAGTATTTTATTAACTGGTGTGACATTTAATGTAGTGAATCCGGAAGCGCCTGTGACACACGCAGCAACAACACCTTATTATACGTATAATGGGTATGCTGGATATAATGCGAAATTTGTTACTGAGAAAAATTTTATTAATGCGCTAAGATACAATAACATTACAATGAATAAAGTGAGAGTAGATGCTAAAATCCAAACATTTAAAAGTGGGAGTCCATTAGCATTTAAAAAGAAATACGATCAAGAAATTGAATATATTAATAAGAAGCCAGTCTCTGTTACTTTCATGGTTCAGAATAAAAGTTTAAAAGTGGCTGATGTAAAAAAAGCATACGCGGGATATAAAATGACAGAAGATAAGTTACACGGAGCAATCATGTACAATGTGAACGGACAACAAATTAGCTTTGCATATAATGGAAAATATGTTGAGAAAGTAATGATTGGCCGCTATCACGCGTAAAATATAGATATTAGAGTTGGCCTGGGATATAGAATCTTAACTATTAAAAAACACCACAAAATTTATTTACAATTTTGTGGTGTTTTGCGCGCTAATTCTGTTTAAATTTAGCACTTATTATGCTATTTTACTTAGGTTGAGTGCCATGAAAATATTATATTTTCACATTCGACTTTAGATGGAGTACGTACGGACAATCTATTGAAGTCTCAATTAGCTTTCAGATTACCAAAAATATCATTTTGTTTATGGATAATTTTTTACACATTAGGGCTTTATTTCGAAATAAAATATAAAGAGAATCGATTAAGTAAAAATGATTTTACCTGATCGATTCTCTTTTTTGGCTAGGAATTATGTCCTAGCTTTTTTGATTTTCAATTATTTATTTCCAAAGTGATGAGAATAAATTTGTGAAAGAGTTAGTTAATGAACTAACAGTGTTAGCTGTTTTAATTGTCGCTTTTACGAATGTTGGATTTTGATAGAACGCATATAAAACTTTACCTGTGTTAATGCCTTCAGTGACGTAGTTTCTGACTTTAGCGTATGAGTTGTAGAGAGCTCCATTTTTTTCTTCAATTTTAATTGGAGTAATATGCGATTTCCATCCATCACCTAAAGTTGCTAATACGATTGGATCAATTAGACGTTTATATTTAAAGTATTTGTCAGCATAAAATTTAGCATTGTCATATTTTGTTTTATAACTGTTGTACGTATCTGTTACGTATTTATAACCGTTATTGAATGTTTCACTGATGTAGTTTTTAAATGCTTGATAGTAACCAGGTGATTTTGGTGCTGTTTCTGTTTTCGCTGGTGCTTCTACTTTTGGTGCTTCTGTGTTTTGATTAGATGATAATGTTTCTGTCGCTACTGTTGTTTTTGAAGTCGCATGTTTTTGAATGATTAAGTCTAATTGTTTTTGTAAACGATCTTGCATGTAGTGTGGTGCTTTGTTCACTTCACGTTGTGCTTGACGACGGTTTTTAATTGAATCTTCTTTTTCTAATGTTGTTAAAGCTTCGTTGATTGTACGTACACGTTCGTCAATACGTGCTTGTGCATCTTCAACACTGTTATTAGTGTCTTCAGTCGTTTTAGTGCTGTTATCACGTACTTTTGCATCGTGTTGTGCAATGATTAAATCGAGTTGTTTTTGTAATTGTTCTTTAACGTCTAATGGCGCTTTATTAACGTTACGTTGTGCGTTGCGTCGGTTATCGATTGAGTCTGTTTTTAATAATTCGGATAGTGATGTGTTTGCGTCTGATGTTAGTTCGTTATGACGTGCGAATGCTTGTTCTCTTGTGAGGTGCCCTGTGTTTTGCGTTGATTCATTTAAGTTTGGAGTGTGTTCTGGAGTTGTAGATTCTAAGTTGTTGTTTGTGTGTGTTTCAGTGTGTAATGTTTGGTACCATACGTCTTGGCTTTTGTCTGGATTCTTTTGGATTTCTGCGAGTGCTTCTGTTTTTTGGTGCTCAGATAAATTTTCATTGTTTAAAACTTCATAAAATGCGTTTTGTTGTCCAGCACGTCGCTCTTGATTGTTACTGTCTTTGATGGATTCTGAGAAAACTTCTTGTGCGCGCTCAGGCTGTGTACGTAATGTTTGAATATAGTGGTTACGTTGTTCTTCTGTGATACCTTCTAAGTGCAATACTTTGTAAAATGCGCGTTGTGCGTCAGTTACGTCGCTCGTTTGTGTGTGTTGTGCAGGTGTTGTTTCTGTTGATTCTGCTGCTTTCGCTTCCCCATTAGCTACCATTGTTGCAAGTGTGATTGTTGCTGCTCCCATTAGCAATCTAGAAATATTTTTGTTTTTCATAACTATCCCTTTCTTTTTTTAAATAGAATAACTTTTATTAACGTAAAAAAGTATAACACGCAACCAATTAGAGTAACATTAAATATTTCTTAAATATAGAAGTTGTAATCAAAGTTTATAAAATATTTGATAATTCGACACTTTTTTGGGGTGCTATGCATTTAAATATAAATTTGTGTAGAGATGTGACGTCAAAAAGTAAGTAATCATTTTGACAATGATGGCAAGAAGGGTACCTTTATTTAAGTGATTCTTAAAAGAGATTATATCTTATGAAAGTTGTGTTTATATGAAAGTGAATTAAACACGAATTATATGATATATATTTTGTTCTATATTGTGGGTGTGAGTTTGACTGTTATTGTATACATTTTTTAGTAGCCATTCATTGTGTAGTCAAGCGAGGTTTAAAAGTGATAGTGTCGATGTTATGTAGAAGAAACATAGAGGCATACGAAAAGTTAAGCCCTCCCTCAGTCTACCTTGACGGATGAGTGTGAGGAAGGGCGTTGATTTTTAAAGATGCATAGCGTGCTTGATGTCTAGGTTCACAGCGAGTACGTTGACGATATCTGATTCGGATTGATGTAGCGTATGATTGTCAATTATAGATTGTATCGTTTTTATGGATAAGCCACTATGTTTGGCGATACGGTGTATTTGCATATTTGCTGCTTGTTTCGTAATTTGGCTATCTAATCCTGAGCCTGATGCAGTTAAGATATTTACCGGGACATCGTTAGGTTGAACCCCGTTGTTTTGACTGAATGTTTTACGGTCTTTAGCGACGCGGTCGAGTAACGTTTGATTTTGATTGCTAAAGTTTGTACCGCCTGTCACTGGTTGGATATGGTCTGGGTTTTCGGTGACCGGATATGAACTGTAATGGTGAGGTGATGGTCGTCCATGTAGGTAGTATGGCGATGTAAAATCTTGACCGATGCGTTCAGAACCGACAATTTCACCATGGTCTTTGATTAAACTCCCGTTGGCTTGATAATGAAAACACGTTTGACCCACTGCGGTTGTAAGTATAGGGTACACAAAACCACATATGACGAACACCAATAGTGTTGTCAAAATCGAACTTTTAAACATAGTATTACCTTCTCTCAAAATAGATTGATAATGATATCTATAAGTTTGATACCGATAAATGGTGTAAGGATGCCACCAAGTCCAAAAATCAACGTATTGTTTAACAGTAAACGACTTTGAGTTGTTGGTCTAAATTTAACCCCTTTTAAGGCGATAGGGATTAATAAAGGAATAATGATGGCATTGAAAATTAATGCCGATAGGATAGCTGAATGACTCGTTTGTAGATGCATAATGTTTAAACTATTTATCGCGGGCATCCACGGTAAAAAGAGTGCTGGGATGATTGCAAAATATTTTGCAATATCATTAGCAATACTAAAAGTCGTTAAGGCGCCACGTGTAATTAATAATTGTTTCCCAATTTCTACAATCTCAATGAGTTTTGTTGGATCAGAATCTAAGTCAATCATATTGCTTGCTTCCTTCGCGGCGATGGTTCCAGAGTTCATCGCCACGCCTACGTTAGCGAGTGCAAGGGCAGGGGCATCGTTGGTACCATCCCCTGTCATTGCGATGACTTTGCCTTGTGCTTGTGCCTCTTTAATAACGCGTGTTTTATCTTCAGGTTTACATTCGGCGATAAAACGGTCTACTCCGGCTTCTTGTGCAATGGACGCAGCTGTGAGTGGGTTGTCCCCGGTACACATTACGGTTTCGATGCCCATTTTACGCAATACGGTAAAGCGTTCAGGTAGCCCTGGTTTAACGATGTCTTTTAAATAAATGACACCATAAATTTGTGTATGATCCATGACGACAAGAGGTGTCCCACCTTGATGTGCCACTTCATCTGTTAACGACAATAAATCTTCAGGTATCGCAATATCCCATTTTTTAGCGCGTTTTATAACGGCATCTACAGCTCCTTTAAGGTGAAGTTGACCGTCTACCTCAATCCCACTTATTCGCGTTTCTGCAGTAAATGGAATGACTGTATAACGACTAGGGGGTGTAATGTGCGTGCCTTGTGATGCGCCAAATGTGACGATAGAACGTCCTTCTGGCGTATCATCATCATAAGAACTGAGTACGGCTTCTTGTGTTAATACATCTTGTGTGACCCCGCTGACAGGGTAAAAGGCATGTGCCATACGGTTACCAAAGGTGATGGTCCCGGTTTTATCAAGAATCATCATATCCACATCACCACATGCTTCGACGGCTTTCCCGCTTTTGGCAATGACGTTGAAGCGGGTAACCCGATCCATCCCGGCAATGCCAATCGCTGAAAGTAATCCCCCAATGGTAGTCGGGATTAGACAAATAAATAGTGCAATTAAAGCTGTCGTCGATAAATCATAATGTAAGTGTCGTGCAATGGGGACTAAAGTAACGATGACGATTAAAAATATGAGCGTCAAACTGGTTAACAAGGTCGACAAAGCAAGTTCATTTGGTGTCTTTTGACGCGAAGCGCCCTCGACTAATGCAATCATTTTATCGAGAAAGGAGTCGCCCGCTGCGGCTGTAACTTTGATTTTCAACTGATCGCTGACAACGACCGTTCCCCCAATGACACTTGAAAAATCGCCGCCTGATTCTTTTGCGACAGGTGCAGATTCTCCTGTGATGGCGGATTCATCGACCATTGCAATGCCTTCAATGATTTCACCATCACAAGGAATGGTTTCGCCTTTTTTTACAAGTACAATATCCCCTTTATTAAGCTTGGTTGCAGGGATAGTATGTTCTTGATGGTCTTTAAGACGTCTGGCAGTCATCTCTTTTTTCTTCATACGGAGGGCGCTGGCTTCTGCCTTACCACGTCCTTCTGCAAGACTTTCTGCAAAGTTGGCGAACAATATCGTTATTAATAAAACGACTGCAATAGTCCAGTGGTAAGGGCCTGCAGGTTTCATAGAAAATAAGGATGGAAAGATGCCACCCAACACCGTTACAAAAAAGGTCACTAAGACGACAAACATAACAGGGTTTTTAATCATTTTTGTTGGATTAAGTTTCACAAACGCTTGTCCAACGGCTGATTTTAAAAGTTCTTGTTTCATAATACTCCTCCTAGAGACGTCAAATACTCACCAATAGGACCTAGTACGAGAGCAGGTAAGAATGTGAGTGCACTTATAGTCAAAATAATGACAACTAAAAGTACATTAAAGACTGCAGTATCTATAGCCATTTCATTGGCTGTGTTTTGTACGGGCTTTCTGACAAGTAACGAGGCTACGAAGAGTTGAAGTATCATCGCAGGATAACGTCCGAAAAACATGGCGCAACCTGTAGTGATGTTCCAAAGTCGAGTGTGATCTTGTAATCCTTCAAATCCTGATCCATTATTTGCACTCGCTGACGTAAATTCATAGAGGACTTGTGAGATACCATGGGCACCCGGATTAGTCATGGCATGCATCATTTGTGGATAAATGAAAGTTAGACATGTTAGCCCCAAGATGATGAATGGATGAATAATAAGGATAATAGAAATGAGTGTCATTTCTTTACTTTCAAGACGTTTTCCGAAAAGTTGTGGTGTACGTCCAATCATGAGTCCTGCAATGAATAACGTTAATAACACGTACGTCATAAAGTTTAAAAAGCCTACACCCGCTCCTCCAAAAATAGCATTAATCATCATGAGCATCAGTGGTACCATTCCGCCGAGTGCCGTTAAAGAATCATGCATATGATTGACAGCACCAGTGGTAAAGCTCGTTGTGACTATAGCGAAAAGGGCACTTTGCGTCATCCCAAAACGCGTTTCTTTCCCTTCAAAATTGGCACCCGGAATGTGAGGGTTTCCCATATACTCTGCAGTAATGTGTACGATAAAACAAAGTGTGAAAATGAGTAATAGTAAGCCAACGAAATAAAACGCTTGATTTTTAGAAGGGAAGTTCTTTTTATATAATACGATGCCAAATAAAATGAACATTGCCCCTGGCAGAATCATCATAGAAATCATGTCTACCATATTTGTCACAACGGTAGGGTTTTCAAAAGGCATCGCACTATTTGCGCTAAAAAAACCGCCCCCATTCGTACCGAGATGTTTAATGCTTTCGAGTGAGGCGACAGGACCTAAAGGTAACGCTTGAATGCGATGGTCGATTGTCGAAATATATAAGTTTTTGTTCAACGTTTGTATGACACCCTCATGCATCAAAAGCAAATTGATGATACATGAAAGCGGAAGTAACACTAATGCAATGACTTTGATGACATCAGAGTTAAAGTGACCTACGCAATCACTAATGCCCGTCATTCGTCTGATAAAGGCAAGTGCCACCGATAAACCCGAAGCTGCGGACAGAAACATCAAAAAAGTAATCACTATCATTTGTGATAAATAACTTAGACTTGTTTCACCAGCGTAATGTTGTAAGTTGGTATTAGTGATAAAGGAAATGACAGTGTGAAATGCCATGTCCGGTGTCATATTATCAATATGATTTGGGTTGAGCCATAAGCCATGTTGTAAACGTAATATGGCGTAACATATTACTGTCGCAATCCCATTGGTGAGTAGTAAACTTTTAAGATATGCTTTACCGGTTTGCGCAGATGTTTTTACTTTTAGAACATGCGTCAACGTATTTTCTAACTTTGCATAGTGCATATAGATATAACTTTTACTGTTGAAAAAAATGTGGTAGAGGTACCACGCTAAGAGAGTGGCGAGCACTATAAATATGCTAATTAAAAGTAACCAATCCATTAACCATTACTCCTTTATTAGTATCTTTCTGGGTAAATAAGCACATGTATCAGGTATATAAAAATACATATAATAATGAAACGTAGCACCATCATTTAGGCTCCTTTTTTGTTAAATATTTTTCTAAAATGTCTAACCCTAAAATAGGTAAGCCGAACATGCCAAGAAACAAAAGGATATAAAGAATATCTTCCATTTTTTTGCCTCCCTTTATAAGATGAGAAAACTATATCACGATTGGTATTAAGAGGACGTTAACATGTCCGTTGATGATATTAATATCGTATTAAGATTTGGGTGAGTGTGTGGTTCTCACTGGTTTTACTCATGTGAAAGGACTACACTGATGAAGAATAGGAGGCATACATATGAAGGGCAAACTGAAAATATATATAGGTTATGCAGCTGGCGTTGGTAAAACGTATCGTATGTTGAAAGATGCACATGATTTGATTGAAAAAGGGGTTGATGTGCGTATCGGTTATATTGAGCCTCATCAACGGCCGGCAACAACCGCTTTAACTGAGTCAATTCCAGTCATTCCACTTAAAACGTTGCACTACAACCATCATACATTTCATGAGCCAGATATCGATGCCATTATTGAAGCACAACCAGATGCGATACTTATAGATGAATTAGCCCATCACAATGCGCCAGGGAGTCGTCATGAAAAACGCTATCAAGATATAGAAGAGTTATTGCAATCGGGTATCAATGTGTATACGACGCTCAATATTCAACATATTGAATCGCTGTATCATACCATTCATCATTTTACGAAAATTGAAATGAGCGAAAGGGTCCCAGATCGATTGGTTAAACAAGCGGATTCTTTTGAATTCGTAGACATTGAACCTATCGATTTACAGACCCGTATGAAAGAAGGGAACATTTATCAGGAACGTCAAGCACAGCGGGCGTTAGAAGGTTTCTTCCAGCTGGATCATTTGATACAACTGAGGGAACTCGCGTTAAGAGAACTCGCCAATTTGGTGGATGCCAAGATGACAGAAGTCGGTCTTGAAAACGAAGAACAAGTCATTGCGGTTGGGATTTCACCTTTTGCCCAAAATATGAAAGTTATTCGACATGCAGCACGATTAGCTCAAGCATTTAAATGCAGTCTAACGGGGATTTATATTGAAAGTAGTACACTTGAACCTGAAGCGATACACCAGCTGAACTTGAATCGACAGTTACTCGAGTCACTTGGTGGTCATTTTATTAGTCTTTATGGGGAAGAGAGTGAACAATTAGGAGAATGGTGTTCTGCCAATCGCGTTGATAAAGTGGTGCTCGGTCGCCCACATAAGTCGCGTATCTTTCAGCGTAAAGACATTATCTCAGAGTTAAATGCGCGCTATCCGCATATCGATGTGTATATCATTCCAAGTGCGGTACAAAAACAAGCGTCAAAACCTTTGTTTCAACCGTGGCTCCAATTTCAAATGGTCGATTTGCTGAAATTGGTTGTCATTATGACTGTATGTACGTTGATTAGTCTAACGATGTTTCAGCATCAGTTAAATGAGTCTAATACAATTACCGTCTATATGCTCGGCGTTATTATGAGTGCTTTATGGATACGCTCGAGACTGAACGTGATATTCTCTTCTATGGCAGCGGTACTGCTGTTTAATTACTTTTTTACTACACCACGATTTACATTTGAAGCCTACCGGGCAGACTACCCTGCGACATTTACAATTATGTTTGTTTGCGGCATCATCATGAGTGCGCTCGTACGAAATGTAAAGCAACAAACAAAAGTGGCAAAAGAAAAAATATATCGTACAGAAGTGTTACTTGAAACGAACAAGTTACTTATACAAAGCGTGGATGAACAAGCGGTCATTAAAACGATGAAACAACAATTTTCAAAATTAACACATGAAGATGTGAGGATTATCCATTCAAATCAAACTGAGGTATTTCCCAAATTGGCAGCTCATTTAAAATGGGTGAAATACCATCAACAAGAAGCGGGCTATTCTACAGATACGTTTCCAGGATTATCGTACTATCTCTTACCAGTGAATGCGCAAGCGTGTACTTATATCATCGTGATTCCAGCGTCAGATCAATTAACGTTTGAAAAAGAAATCATTTTATCGATGGCGATTGATATGACAAATACGCTTGAGAAAATACGTTTGTATAAAGAGAATAAACAGCAAGAAAAAGAAAAGGAACGGGAACAAGCAAGAAGTACATTTTTAAAGTCAATTTCACATGACATTCGTACGCCTTTGACGGCGATGATAGGTAATCTTGATGTGCTTGATAAAGAGATGAGTGAGGGGCAACGTCCGATTTTGAAAAGTATTAAGGAAGACGCGACGTGGCTGAATAATATGGTCAATAACATTTTGACAATCACGAAAATAGATCATGATGATGAAATCAGTAATCAGCAGACCATTGTCTTATCTGAAGTGATATATACGGCCTACCAATTGACAGTGAAACGAGCAGGGACACGAACCTTTCGCATTGAGGAACCTGACGAAATTTTACTCGTTCATATTGATGAGAAAATGATGACGCAAGTTCTTATTAATTTAGTTGAAAATGCGATTAAATATACACCTGAACAATCGGTCATTACGTTGAGTGTGCGTCATAAAGGCTCGAGTGCAGTGATTGAAGTTCAGGATAATGGATACGGGGTCGATGAAGCGATGCAAGAACGC
The DNA here is from genome assembly GCF_011394325.1 of Staphylococcus sp. 11007852. Lineage (NCBI taxonomy): Bacteria > Bacillati > Bacillota > Bacilli > Caryophanales > Staphylococcaceae > Staphylococcus > Staphylococcus sp. 11007852. The sequence continues at coordinate 117,710 of NZ_JAANBJ010000008.1, forward strand.
ATATTTGATCAGTATTATACGAGTGACAATACATCAGATCGCTCACGTAAAGGTTTGGGTCTAGGTTTATATTTATGCCAAATGATTTTAAAGCGACATCATACGAGCCTGTACATTAAGAAAAATGAACCTACGGGCGCGATTTTTGGCTTTAAACTCCCTATAGAGAAGGTGATTAATTGAAGACGCAATTATTAATTGTAGAAGATGATGCCTCTGTCCAACGCTTATTGAAGCGGTTATTTGAACAAAATAATTATCGGGTACACCTTGCAGGTAACGGTAAAAAAGCACTATTTCAGTTTGAAAACGTACTTCCAGATATCATCATTCTTGATTTAGGTTTACCAGATATGGAAGGGCTATGTGTGATTCAAAAGGTGAAACAAAACTATCAGACCCCAATACTCGTGCTCAGTGCAAGAGAGGATGCTGAGGAAAAAGTAATTTGTCTTGATAATGGGGCGGATGATTACGTAACAAAACCTTTTAATTCGGATGAATTGTTAGCACGCGTCCGTGTACTTCAAAGAAAATACAACGATTGCACACGTCCTTCTAACGTTTATCACAACGGTGGGTTGTGGATAGATTTCGATAGCCATCAAGTGACTGTTGATGGTAATGCAATACATTTAACGCCAATTGAATATAAGTTACTCGTGCTTTTATCGGAACATACAGGCAAAGTGTTAACGTATAAATTTATTTTAAAAGCCGTTTGGGGACATATTTTGGAATCTGATTTACCTTCGTTACGCGTGTTTATGACGACGTTACGTAAAAAAATTGAACATGATCCTAAAAACCCACAATATATTCGGACACATCTTTCAGTTGGCTATCAAATGATGAAACAAGAACATTCATCATCTTCTTGATGGATGTGTAACAAAGTAATTTAAATTCTAAAAATAGCTCGAACATTTTTAGCACTCAATCATCTTTTTAAGACGGTTGAGTGCTTTTTGACGTTATAGGCCCTGTGCACTCCAATAGAATCTTTTAATTTTTTGATTTAATTATTAATTGACATTTACAAAGTATCATTTATATAATAGCAACATTGATAATGATAATTATTATCAATTAAATTGAGAATGCGATATATCCTGAAATAGGGGGCAGTAAAATGAATTCAAATCAGCACAATCATTCTATTTTAGAGTGTATTGGCCAAACACCTATGGTTCAGTTAGCGTCACTTTTTGAGAATCATAAGGTTTTTGCCAAATTAGAATATATGAATCCTGGTGGCAGTATGAAAGATCGCCCTGCCAAGTACATTATCGAACATGGGATCGCATGTGGTGACATCACTAAAGATACGCATTTGATTGAGAGTACATCAGGGAACCTTGGCATAGCGCTTGCGATGGTAGCCAAAATTAAAGGTTTAAAGTTAACGTGTGTGGTTGATCCTAAAATTTCTGAGACGAATTTAAAAATCATAAAAAGTTATGGTGCACATGTGGATATGGTTCATACACCAGATGAAAATGGTGGCTATTTAAAGACGCGGATTGCACGTGTAAAAGAACTGCTCAATGAATCAAAACATGCTTATTGGATCAATCAATATGCGAATGATTTAAACTGGCAAGCCCATTATCACGGCGCAGGTACGGAAATCGTTGAGGCGATTGAAGGTCCGATCGATTATTTTGTGGCACCTGTAAGTACCACAGGCAGTATTATGGGCATGAGTCGCAAAATTAAAGCGCATCATCCAAACGCTAAAATTATTGCGGTAGATGCTAAAGGCTCTGTGATTTTTGGGGATACGCCAAAAAATCGTGAACTGCCCGGCATTGGCGCAAGCCGAATTCCAGAGATTTTAAATAAAAATGAAATAGATGACGTCATACATATAGATGATTATCAATCTACGAAAGGTTGTCATGAATTGGTAGAAAAAGAAGGTATTTTTGCCGGAGGCTCTACTGGTGCAATCGTTGCAGCAATACAACAATTAATCAAAAACGTAGATAAAAATCAAACCATCGTGACGATATTACCAGATCGAGGAGAGCGTTATTTAGATTTGGTGTATTCAGACACATGGGTACAGCGTTTAACGTGCGATACAGATGACGATACGGTGTTACATTCCGTATAAAAGTTGAGGAAAGTGTTCCTGGAGTGTGAAGGGAGACTAACGTCTCTATCAATACCCGCGAACATATAAGTGTTAATAATGTAAAACGATTAAAAAAGAGGAGTATACAAAGATGAAACATGAGATGTTGTATTTAAACCGAACAGATATTGAAAACGTTGGAGGTCATCATTCCAATATTTATGTTGAGGCGTTAACAGAAGCGCTAACAGCACATGCGCAACAAAAGTTTGTGCAACCATTAAAACCTTATTTGCGTGCAAATGGTAAAGACGGACATATAGCAGATAGAATCATTGCGATGCCAAGTTATATTGGGCTTAAGGACCCAATCTCTGGTATTAAATGGATTGGGAGTAAGCACGATAATCCATCGAAACGTCATATGGAACGCGCAAGTGGTGTCATTATTTTAAATGATCCAGAAACAAACTATCCGATCGCGGTAATGGAAGCAAGTCTTATTAGTAGTATGCGTACCGCTGCAGTTTCAGTGATTGCAGCACAACATCTAGCTAAAAAAGGCTTCACTGATTTAACAATCATCGGTTGTGGTTTGATAGGAGACCGTCAACTTCAAAGTATGCTAGAACAGTTCGATCATATCGAAAACGTCTATGTATACGACCAATTCGACAAAGCCAGTGCGACTTTTGTCGATACGTGGCAGGCACGACGACCAGATATTCATTTTATTCGAAGTACATCAGCAAAAGAAGCCATCGAGCATGGCGATGTTGTGATTACGTGTACGGTCACAGATCAACCGTATATCGAATATGACTGGTTAAAAAAAGGTGCGTTCGTTAGCAATATCTCGATTATGGACGTAAAAAAAGAAGTGTTCTTAAAAGCGGATAAAGTGCTTGTCGATGATTGGTCTCAAGCGAATCGTGAGAAAAAAACGATTAACCAACTGGTGTTAGAAGGCCGTTTTTCTGAAGAAGCGCTACATGCTGAGTTAGGTCAATTGTTAACTGGAGAAAAACCAGGTCGTGAAAATGATGATGAAATCATTTTACTCAATCCGATGGGCATGGCAATAGAGGATATTTCAAGTGCCTATTACATTTACAAAAAAGTGCGAGCTGAGGGGATTGGAACGACACTAAGCCTTTATTAAAAATGAAGCAGTCGACATTGTAATGGAATAAAGGAGTGTAAATATGAGCCATGTAGCAAACCATAATGAACAACTGGCGTCAAAAGTGATATTAAGTGATTTGATAGACGCACTGTTTTTTGAAGATGTTTTTGAACTGTACTCAAAAGGGCGCGTGATTCATCAAGATGAACAAACTTTATTTGTGTATCAACATGAAGACCAACGATTAGAAATTCCTGTGTATTTAAGCAGTTTAAATGTGTACCGGTTCGCGCGTTCAAAAGGAGAGGTCAAACTTTATACATCACATAAGACGATTACTTTAAATGCTGTATCACTTTGGGACACGCTTGTCATGATGCATCCAGATGAGGCTAAACAGCTGAATAGTGTGCGTTTTCGTGAAGGACTCGTACAGGCCTGTCAGCAATTGGCAGCGCAGTATCAAGGTTTAGACCTTGCAGAACATCCTTTTGTGCAATCAGAACAATTCGCTAGTCTCAAAGATCGTCCATTTCATCCATTAGCAAAAGAAAAACGTGGCTTAAATGCGTCCGACTATGCGCGTTTTCAAGTCGAATATAATGCGCCGATGTCATTGAAAGTGGTGGCGCTTCATCGAGACTGGGTGATGGCAAGTCAGCATGCCAATGAAACAACTTTACAACGCGCTTTAAACATCACGACTGATAATACATTTCATCAATATATGGAATCTCAGGGTCTGAATCCTGAAAACTATATGCTATTTCCTGTGCATCCTTGGCAGTTCAACCATGTGTTACCGCATTACTTTGAACAAGAGATAAAAGAAAAGGTGATTGTACCCCTTGATATGATGTGTGGTCGTTTTGTTTCATCCTCATCAATGCGCACATTGATTGATATTGAGCGTCCTTTTGACCATATTAAAGTTCCTTTTGCGATGCAATCGTTAGGTGCTTTACGACTCACGCCGACACGTTATTTGCTTAATGGTGAAAAAGGAGAGGCATTACTTGAACAAGTGAGGCAACAATCTGAATATCTAAAAACCCACCTTTTACTATGCGATGAAAAACAATGGTGGTCCTTCATCGCACCGTCTAAAAATATTTTTGAAGATCGTACGGGGCATTTAACCGTGCAATTGCGCCAATATCCAGAAGTTGTCAAAGAGGCCAACACAGTCGTCATTTCTATGGCTGCGCTTGCGATGGCAGATACGCGCGTACTTGAACCTGTCTTTGGTCATTGTGATTTTACGACAGAGGAAGTAGAAGCTATTTATCAAGATATCGTTACATCATTCATTCATACGCTATTTGCCTGCATGCGTCGCGGTATATTGCCTGAAGTGCACGGTCAAAATGTGCTCGTCGCATTTCAAAACGGTCGAGTACGCCAATTCATTCTTCGTGATCACGACACGGTGCGGATATATCCGGCTTGGATGACTCTAAATGGTATGGATGTGCCAGAATATGCGATTCGCAAAGATACACCGAATACTTTAATTAACGACGATTTGGAAACGTTCTTCACGTATTTTCAAACGCTTGGCATCTTAGTGAATGTGTATGCCATCATCGATACATTTGCGTCGCTTTATCAGCTTGATGAACAGCGATTAATGGCTTTTTTACGTCAAACGATGAAACAGGCGGTCGATGAGACAAAGTGGCCTAATGGTGCAGAGGAAGTACGACAGCTGCTTTTTGATAAAGAGACATGGCCATTTAAACGCATTCTCTTACCTTTATTACATCAAAAAGATTCTGGGGGTGGCAGTATGCCATCAAGTATTGGAGAGATTGTGAATCCAATGATGTCGTATGACTAGTGCGCATCTTTGGAAGCGTAACTTTCGCATTTTATGGAGCAGTCAATTTATCTCTATAGCGGGTTTAACGGTACTCGTGCCGTTATTACCCATCTATATCGCTTCATTAGAACAACTATCTGTAACAGAAATTCAACTGTGGAGCGGTGTGGCTATCGCTGCACCTGCTGTGACAACGATGATTGCGTCTCCATTATGGGGGAAACTTGGCGATAAAATCAGCCGAAAGTGGATGGTGTTACGTGCCTTAATTGGTTTAGGCATCTGTTTAATATTGATGTCGATGTGTACGACCGCATTTCAATTTGTACTTGTGCGCTTATTACAAGGTCTGTTCGGCGGTGTGGTAGACGCTTCGAATGCATTTGCGACAAGCGAAGCACCTGCGAATGAACGAGGAAAGGTGCTTGGACATCTACAAAGTTCCGTAAGTGCAGGGTCGTTAGTGGGACCTTTAGTCGGTGGTGTGTTAGCCACTGTCATCGGCTTTCAAACGTTATTGCTTTCAATTGGTATTGCCACATTTATCATTTGCGGTGTAGGCATGGTGACTTTAGTTGAATCGCATCATCGTAAGCAACAATGTGCGACACCACCGATGCAATGCGGTGTGAGAACATCATTTAGATGTTTGTTATGTACACATGTGACTTGCAGATTTATTATTGTGGGTATTTTAGCCAATCTTGCCATGTATGGCATGATGACCGCACTGGCACCACTTGTTTCAGGCGCCAATACAACGCTACTTGATGATAAGGCAGCTATAGGCTTGATTCAATCGGTCTTTTGGACAGCCTCAATATTAAGCGCACCGTTATGGGGCATGCTTAATGACAAACAATATGTGAAATATGTTTATATTGCAACAACGTTAATTTGTGGGCTCAGTGTCGTGTTACAAGGCGTGGCCACTAACTTCTGGATGTTGTTAATTTTTCGAATGATGCAAGGTTTTACATACAGTGCACTGATTCAAAGTGTGATGTTTGTCGTCGCAAATGCATGTCATAAAGATTTAAAAGGGACGTTTATTGGGTCGACGAACAGCATGCTGGTACTGGGTCAAGTAGTTGGAAGTATGACCGGTGCACTCATTACAAGTCACTATAACCCCATGATGACATTTATTGTAATGGGTATTATTTTTATCGCCAGTAGTTTTGTCCTGAAATCCTCACAGTTGAAATGTATAAAAGAAGATCAATCATTAATGAATCAATTATGGGAGTTGAAAGTACAACGTGCAAAACATTCAAAATAAAGCTATAGCTGAACAAGCAGCACTAGAACGCATGCTTAATGTGTATTTTAGAGAAAATCAATTGTATCACAATGCCCCAGAACATCAGCAATGGCACATTCGCTTAAATGATAACGAAACATTGATAGGCACATTTCTTTATTGGTCAATGATGGGGCATCATGTGTATCAAAAGCAGGTTTTCATAAAGAAAGGTGATGTGATATCACCTGTGACATGTCAACACGCCATTGAACGCCTCTTATCCATTTTTAAAGATGAAAGTAATCAAGCGCGTGTGCAAGACATCTACGCTGATATACAAAACAGTATGTCACGCACGGCGCACTACTTAAATGATAAAGATGACACACGTACAGTGGATCATTATATACAATCAGAACAATCATTGTATTTAGGGCATCCGTTTCATCCGACCCCAAAAAGTTCAAAAGGTTTTACATCAGAGGATTTAAAACGCTATGCACCAGAATGTCATACACATTTTCAACTTCATTATTTAAGTGTAGACGCCTCGCTTATATTGGCACGTGATGTAGAGGGACTCACGGATACGGTCACGAAAACGTTATATGAACTGGCATTCATGGACAAAGCGGATTTACCTCAAGGACATACATTATTGCCACTTCATCCGTATCAAATGCGTCACCTTCAAGAGGATCCTGTATTTAAGGCACAGCTTGATTGTGGACGCATCATAGATTTAGGGCAAAGAGGTCGGTCGGTCTACCCGACGTCTTCCGTTCGGACGGTATTTGAAAAAGCGCTCAATGTTTATTTAAAACTACCGATACACGTTAAAATCACTAACTTTATACGTACGAATAATTTTGAACAAATCGAACGAACGCTAGATGCTGCAACAGTCATTGCACACGTTAAAAATATGTTCGAGACCCCAACCTTTAAATTAATGTTTGAACAAGGCTATCGTGCGTTACACCTCGAGACGTCTTCAAGTGACAAAGATTGGATTACTGAAACGGCGTTAATCGTCCGTGAAGGTATCAATGAATATGACGAAAACAAAGACATTCACGTCCTTGCCAGTCTTTTTGAAACGATGCCAAATGCCACACATTCCATGTTGTACGATCGCGTTCAACAAAGTGGTTTATCTGTCGAAACTTGGTTACAGCGCTATTTAGATGTGATGATTCGACCGATGCTCACACTTTTTGCAACGACCGGTATTAGTTTAGAAGGCCATGTTCAAAATACGTTAATCCAGTTTCAAGAAGGTTTCCCTAAAGTGTGCTATGTACGTGATCTAGAAGGGGTATGTTTATCTGAAACGCTCGCACGTGAAGCACAACTCGTTCCCCAAATTGTAGGTTCGAATAGTCCAGTTGTCGAAACGCATGAGACTGCATGGCATCGCTTTAAATATTATGTGATCGTGAACCATCTCGGTCATTTGGTGTCAACACTTGGAAAGGCGACTGGAAATGAAGCGCAATTATGGCGTGTGGTACGCACACAATGCCAATCTTGGACGACAGATAAAAAGATACAACGTTATGTAGAAGATGTATTAGCTTCTGAAACGTTTTCTGCTAAAGCGAACTTTATGAGTAAAATCAAAAATTGCAGTGAAAATCCAATTTATATTAATATCCTGAACCCAATTCGTCATGTAGAGGAGGTCTCATCATTTGATGCAATCAATTGAACAACGTGTAAAAACACGTATCATGGCACAACTCATCACTTCGTTAATTTATGAAAAGATTGTCGTGTATACCATGACGCATCTTAAAGATAATATGCATCATGTTGAAATAAAAGGTGAACATGCATCCTATCATTTTGATGTACGTGTGACAGAGAGTTTTAATCGTTTACAACTCACGTCTCAAATTATGAAAGTGGGTGCAGATGGTACCGAAAGTCCGACATTAAATTATGCGCAATTATTGAGAGATGTCCAATATACATTCACAAAAGATACACAGAAAATTGAGCAATTTATCGGTGAACTCATACAAACAGAATTAAAAGATTGCCAAGCACTTATGTATAAATTGAACCATTATAAAGCCATACCTAAAACGTTTAATGCGCTCGAATCCTATGCGATGGAAGGGCACACGTATCATCCAAGTTATAAGTCACGCCTTGGATTTACCCTTGAAGAAAATTTGAAATATGGACCTGATTTTCAACCAACGATTCATTTAACATGGATTGCCGTACCTAAACATCACGTCCAACAAACGATTTCTCAATCTATTGTGCCTGAGCAAATTTTGAAACATCAACTTGGTCAAGAAACGGTTGATCAATTCACTGACACTTTACGTCAACACGTCGAAAACGTCTCAGATTATGTATGGTTACCCGTACATCCGTGGCAGTTTGACCATATGATCGCCAATCATTTTGCTGAAGCGTGGTTAAATGGTGACATTATATTTCTTGGGAAATCTAGAGAAGCCTATGTGCCCCAACAATCGATACGCACGTTGTCACCTGTCGAAACCGATAAATATTATATTAAAGTCCCGCTTAATATTACCAATACGTCAACGAAGCGGGTACTTGCACCGCATACAATAGAAAATGCAGCCAATATTACAGATTGGTTGAAACATATTCAAGCACATGATCCATATTTGCGAGACCAATTACGTACAGTGTTTCTAGGAGAGGTACTGGGGATGTCGTATGATCAACAGCATTTGCCAGAAGACAAGAGAACGGCAACTTACGGTGCATTAGGCGTGATATGGCGTGAAAATATATATCATTATTTAGAAGCAGGTGAAGAGGCGATACCATTTCATGCGCTTTATAGTAAAGACACTGAAGAACGCCCGGTCATCGATGGTTGGATACAACGATACGGTGCTGATAATTGGATGCGACAATTTATTAACGTTGCGGTGCGTCCATTAATACATATGTTGTATACGCATGGTATTGCTTTAGAATCTCATGCGCAAAATATGATGCTCATTCATGAAAAGGGCTGGCCAACACGTGTAGCCATTAAAGATTTTCATGATGGTGTGCGCTTTAAACGTGCGTTATTAAGCGATATCGCCAAAAAACCTCAACTTCAAGATACACCGGAAGCGCATCAACGCATTAATCGTAACTCGTTTATTGAAACCGATGATGTACAACTTGTTAGAGATTTTGTACTGGATGCCTTTTTCTTTATCAATATCGCGCAACAGATTTTATTTATGGAAGAGGCATACAACCTATCTGAATCGGATCAGTGGCACATGGTGTATGACTGCATACAAGATTATTTACGCGCGCATCCCAACTTGCCGCTTCAACAGCATTTCGATTTATTTGAACGAACGATTCAAGTTGAAAAATTAACGACACGTCGACTTCGCGAAGATAATGAACTGCGCATTCATCACGTGACGAACCCGTTAGGAGTGATCCACCATGATGGCGCTATCACTTAAAGAGAAACTGCAACGAGGCGAAACAGTATACGGCTTATTTAATTCGATTCCGCATCCGCTAGTTATTGAAATGATAGCAGCGAGTGGTTATGATTTCGTCATTATCGATACTGAGCATACGGCCATTAATGATGAAACCCTTGAACATATGATTCGCGCGGCTGAAACAGCTAGCATTACACCGATCGTCCGTGTAACGCAATCCATAGAACGGGATATTATTAAAGTGTTGGATATGGGTGCACGTGGCATTATCGTTCCACATGTGGAGAGTAAAGCACGCGCTGAAGAAATTGTTAAGCTAAGTCGCTATTATCCAGAAGGCATGCGCAGTTTAAATGGCGGTCGTATGCCACGCTTCGGAGAAATGCCGCTCACAGACTATATGGCTGAAGCCAATAATAGTATTGTGGTGATTGCGATGATTGAAAGTCAACAAGGACTTAACGCACTAGATGATATTGCCAGTGTCAACGGTATAGACATGATCATCGAAGGCGCCGCAGACTTATCTCAATCTTTTGGTAAACCTTGGCAAACGACAGATGAAGTTGTGCAAAAAGCGACAGCCTATATGTATAAAATTACGACACATCACCATAAAGCATTTATCGCTCTACCCCGTGAACACGCACAATTTAAGGCATGGAAAGACAAAGGTGTGAAGGCCTTTGTATTAGGTGATGACCGTGGTAAATTATACCGTCACTTAAAACAAGACCTTTTATCTTATAAAGGAGGTGAACCTTTGTGAACGCGAAACACGTAGAAAATCAAAACCGAACATTACTTAAAAAGGATTACATATACCAATTTTTAAGAGAAATGAAGGTATCCGGGTCCTCCATATGTCATTACATTTACGACCTTGATGCGCTACAACACCATATTTCACAAATTACAGCGTCGTTGCCTAAAAATTGTGACATGTATTATGCGATGAAAGCGAACAGTGAGACACGCATTTTACAAGCCATTGAACCCTACGTAGCAGGATTTGAAGTTGCTTCTCAAGGAGAAATTGACAAAGGGTGTGCGGTATTAAAGCCTAATCGCATGATTTTCGGTGGTCCCGGTAAAACAGATGAAGAACTTGATATGGCTATTACCCGGGGAATTAAGCGACTTCATATCGAGAGTGTACAAGAATTGGAGCGTTTAAATGCGCGTTTAGAGAAACATGATAGGACCATGCCTGTTTTATTACGTGTCAATTTATCGGGTCCATTTCCAAATGCGACCTTACATATGGCGGGGCGTCCAACACAATTTGGAATTTCTGAAGAAGAAGTGGATACAGTCATTCAACGTGCACTAGAATTACCACGTATCACGTTAGAAGGCTTTCATTTTCATTCCATATCTAACAATTTGGACGCGTCACTCCATGTTCAAATGATGCGTTTATACTTTATAAAGGCAAAACAATGGGCGGAAAAACACCACTTTTCATTGCAACACCTGAATGTCGGTGGAGGCATAGGGGTGAACTATCAAGATTTAGACGTACAATTTGATTGGGACACTTTCAATCAGGGGCTACACGAAGTCATTGAGCAAGAAGCAATGTCAGGCATAACACTTAACTTTGAATGTGGACGTTATCTAACCGCGCATATGGGCTATTATGCGACTGAAGTCATTGATATAAAACAAGTGCATGGCACACATTATGCCATTTTAAAAGGGGGCACGCAGCACTTTAGACTGCCGGTGTCTTGGCAACATAACCATCCATTAGAAATATGTGAGGTGGAGGCCTTTCCGTTTACTTTCCAACGACCCACGCTAACACAGAGTCAAGTGACGTTTGTCGGTCAGTTATGTACTCCAAAAGATGTGTTTTCAAAGGATCGTATGACGCCTCAAGTAAGGATGGGAGATGTGGTTGTCTTTCAATATGCTGGGGCATATGGTTGGTCGATTTCACATCATGATTTTTTAAGCCATCCGCACCCTGAATTCGTCTACTTGCAAGATACAAAGGAGGAAGAAGATGAAGCAAATGTATCAAAATTTAAAACTCATTCCCATTGACCAAATTGTTTTACATGAAACATTTGAACCTTGTCGACTTGAAAAGACCAAAACCAGTATTGAAGCAGATCAGTTTATACGTCATCCCATTTTAGCGATACAAATTCGAAGCGGTAAATATATGGTTATCGATGGTGTGCATCGATATACGAGTTTGAAAGCATTAGGATGTCAGTTAGTCCCCGTGCAAATAATTAATGAAACGCAATATTCAATTGAAACATGGCATCATAAGGTGCCATTTGGAAATTGGTGGTCTCATTTACAGCACGATGATGCGTTACCTTGGACGACTGAAATTCGCTCTGAACGTCCATTTATTACGATGTGTAAAGGTTCCTATGAACAGTATTTATATCGCAAAGATCTTGGGAATGAAAAGTTCAAGGCATGGGATAAAGTAGTTGAAAGTTATACCGATGCATGTGCAGTGGAACGCGTCGCACATTGTGAAGGGGTTTGTACAGACGACGCTTATGTGATGATGAAGTATCAGCCTTTAGACATTGAGGAAATAGAAACCGTTGTGGAGCGTGGAGAAACAGTTCCTGCGGGTGTGACCCGCTTTAATATTTCAGGACGGTGTTTAAACCTTCAAGTCCCACTGAAGATTTTAAAAAGTCATGATAAAGGCAGTGTCCATTTAGCGTGGTATCGTTTTTTGAAAAACAAAATGATGAATACACGTTGTTACACTGAAAAAGTGTACCTTGTGGAACAATAAATTAAATTAAGAGAGACGAATCGTCTACACTTTAATGGTGCTGAACGCGCATGTAGTGTAGACGATTCGTGTTTTAAATAACGCTATTTAGAATGTAAAAATATGACTTATTAATCTTTAATGGCATCGGGTTCCTCTGGCAAGATCTGCCCACCATCAATAACGAGACTTTGACCAGTAATAAATTTCGCTTCAGGTGCAGCAAAAAATGCTACGGCATACCCGATATCTGCAGGTTCTCCTAATTCATGGGTTGGAATGATATTACGTGTCCCTTCTAAATAGGCTTCACCTTGTGCTTTGAGGCCTTCCGTAAGTACGTTACCTGGTTGTACCGCATTGATTGTAATACCGTACTTTGCATATTCAAGAGCGGCACTGCGCATATAGCCAAGTTGTCCCGCTTTCGTCGCACCGTAATGTGCCCATCCAGGATAACCTGTGATAGGACCTGTCACAGAAGAAGTAAGAATCACACGACCATAATTCTGCTGTTTCATTTGTTTGAGCACCGCTTGTGTCACAAGAAATGTACCTTTTAAGTTGATATTTTGGATGTTATCCCAATCCGCTTCTGTTAACTCTTCAATTTCAATTTGTGGATATACACCAGTATTTGAAGCTAAAATATCTATTTTTCCATGTTCTGCTACAATTGCCTCAACCACAGCGTCAATAGTCTTCTTATTCGTGACATCTAACTTATAAAATTGTCCTTGAATGGCTTGTGCAGTTTGTTGTCCGTTGACTTCATCAATGTCGCCAATAATCACCGTTGCACCGGCTTTCGCTAAAGCTTCGGCAATCCCTTTACCAATCCCATTTGCACCTCCAGTAACGAGTGCAATGTGTTCAGATAAACATATCATCCTCAGTCACGTCCTTTTCCATATTTTGCTTGTTTCCTACACTTTAATTATGTAATAAAAAAGTGTAAAAATGGTATGAAAATTGCGTGAATTTCTATGTTGTTTTCTAATGAAAATGCCTTAAAAATCATTGATGAAAGTCATATATCTGATAAAATAATTGGAGTGAATGATATTATAATATTTTGTTTTATATTGCAGAAAGGGTATATGGCTCATGATAAAGTTAAAAGATTTTTTAAAAATTCCAGATGAGAAACATACAAAAATAAAATTCAATATGAATGCGGCAGACGTTTCAAAGCGAGCATGGGATTTTCTTCTAGAAGACAGCGAAGAATGGATTATTATGAATGCATGGAAAACCAAACAAACGAACAACAATTTAAACCATGCCGATTATTTAGTTGCGCTCGCACAATATTATCCATACGGGCCGCAATATTTTATATTCGGAGGACTTTATAAAGTTGAAAAGAAGCTACCTGAAGTGTTTGATGATGTCGGTTATCATCTCACATTAATGGAAGAAAATAGCCAGTATATTAAGCGATTAATTGTTAAAATAGACAAACCTATAGGGCGTGATGTGTATAATCGTCGTTATGAAACGATCCAAGAGCAACTTAACCCAGAAGTCTATGAAGTTGCCCCTAGCACTAAACTAGGCCATTTTAATGGGTATCAAAATGTGAGTTTAAAACATAAAGAACTGCAACAAATCATTCAACACAATGAGCCAAGTTGGAGAGAGGCGTTAAGTTATGTAAAAGGTGTGTATGTCATTACTGACTTAAGTAATGGCCAATTGTATGTCGGATCTGCTTCTGGAAATACAGACGGTATTTGGCAACGATGGGCGTGCTATGCACATTTAAGTGATTTAACCGGTGGTAACAAGGAATTCCATCATATTTTAGAAAATAAAGGCAAAGATCATATTATAAACCATTTTCAATATTCCATTTTAGAAATTTTCGATACGAAAACCAAAGTTGAAGTCATTTTAGAGCGTGAAAATTATTGGAAAAATGTGCTTGATAGTAAGCAACATGGGATGAATCATAATTAACAAGGAGAAAGTGCTGTGAAAAAATTAATTGTAATAGGCTTATCAACATTGTTATTTTTTAGTTTAATTTTTATAGCATTACTTAAAATTGGTCCATTGTTTAATTTATATATTGTGGCGCCTTCCACGCAATCATATGTAAAAATCGCAATTAATCAAATGGATATGCATGGTCTGTATGCGAAAGGTGACAAGTGGGAACGTGCAAAAGACAAAGCTTTAAATGACACCCAGAAGGCACAAGATTATAAAGATACACATACATATTTAGAAGAAGCTTTGAAGGTTGCTGGAGGTAAACATTCATTTTTGTATACTAAAAAAGAAAAAATGTCTCAAAGTGGTGAGACTCAATATCCTAAGATTACACTTAAGAATGATATTTTGACCATTAAATTACCTGGTTTTATGGGGAGTGAAAAAGAGGGCAAACGCTATGCTAATGAGGTTAGCAAAGCAATTCAACGTGAAAACTATAAAGGTATTATTATTGATTTACAAGATAACTATGGCGGAGATATGGGTCCGATGATAGCAAGTATATCGCCTTTATTAAAAAATGGTACATTATTGACGTATGTTGATGGTGACGATAATAAAACAGATGTTAATTTAGACGGTAGCCAGACTGAAAACGGGGGAACGCCGATTGAATTAAATAATGTAGAAAAAGTTAAAAATGTACCGATTGCTATTATAATAAATAAAAAAACTGCGAGTTCAGGTGAAATAACAGCTTTAGCATTCAAAGGAGCTAAAAATATAAAATATTTTGGTGAAAATTCTGGAGGATATACATCAGCTAATACGACTATAAAATTATATGATGGTACATTAATGAATTTAACAACACATCGCCTTGAGGATAAACAAGGAAATGCTTATGAAAATAATCCAATTATTCCTGATGTAAAATCTAATAATCCTGAAGAAGATGCTACAAAGTGGTTAAAATTAAAATAAAACCAAGTGATGATTTTGGTCATCACTTGGTTTTTATCTATTATTTTACTTTACGTGGATCATCATTAGGAACGGCGTAAACAATCGCAATAAATGCGATAATACCCATCGCAACGTTGACCCATAAAGCTATCATTGCACCTTGAAATGCGTTTGTTGCAGCGACGGCAATCCCATAAACGGCACCACTTATCGCGACACCGAATGCGCCCCCAAGTGATGAAGCCATTTTGTAAATACCAGATGCTACACCGACTTTATCAACAGGTGCGTTTGAAATCGCAGTGTCTGTTGATGGTGTCGCATATAAACCGAGGCCTAAACCAAAACATAAAAAACCGATGACACAACCGATGATATAAATCGTTTCAGGTAAGAAGGTTAAAGAAATTAGACCCACACCAATCACAACGATAAATGTACCGAGTAACATTGGATTTTTGGCACCCATTTTTTGTAAAAATTTTTCTCCAACACGAATCATTAATAGTACCGTGACTAAATACGTAATGGTTAAGTATCCTGCTTGTAAGGATGTATAACCTAATCCTTGTTGCACAAAAGTATTAGCAACAATCAGTGTGCCTGCGACGCCATTAAGTAAAAAGTTTGAAATTGTAGCGCCTGTATACGGTTTATTCGTAAATAATTTAAAATCAATTAACGGGTTGTTTACGTTTTTTTCTGCTTTTATGAATAACAAGAATGAAACGATGACGATCGCAATTAATCCGTAAAAGTATGGGGATGTAAATCCAATAGTGGCACCTTTTGTGATGACGACATTTAAGCTTAATAACATCACAACTAAAATGATTAAACCTTTAACATCAAATTTTGAAATTGCAGTGGATTCAGATTTAGATTCAGGTGTGCCTTTAATTAATACAAACGATAAAATTGCGACAATAATAGAAAAGATGAAAATCCAACGCCATCCTAACGTTGTAGCAACTGCACCGCCAAAGAGTGAACATATACCGCTACCGCCCCAAGAGCCAATGGACCAATAGCTTAAGGCACGTTGACGTTCTGCGCCTTCAAAATAGGCTTTCATTAACGCAAGTGTAGATGGCATGATACACGCTGCTGAAAAACCTTGAATAATACGACCTAAAATAAGTAGCAATGGAAAGTTTGTAATGATAATTAACGTTGAGCCAATGATGCTGAGTAAAAGGCCAATATTGGTCATTTTGACGCGCCCAATTTTATCGGCTAAGCCACCCGCACCTACGACAAACATCCCTGAGAAAAGGGCAGTGACTGAAATGGCAATACTAATTGTTCCTATGTCAGCGTCAAAACTCTTTTGTAATGGCGGTACAACGTTCACCAATGACTGAGCGAATAACCAGAACGTAATGACACCAAGTACAATCCCTAAAATTAATCTATTATTCCCTTTATATGACTGTGTATTATTCATGGTCGTCATCCCCTTTTAAGTAGTCTAATACGACAGTTCCTACAGCTTGAGCTGATGTAAGTAATGCTTTTTCACTAATATTAAATTTTGGATGATGATGCGGATACATTTCACCATCTTCTGGTGCAGCGCCCACATAAATAAATGCGCTTGGTCGTTCTTGCGCATAGTATGCAAAGTCTTCAGAAGGGGGTTGAGGTTCACACAATGCGACATCAAAATCTAAATCTGCATTTTTTAATGTTTTTCCGACATATTCTGTGAATTCGGGGTCGTTATACAATGCTGGGTAATCATCTTGATATTCGAGTTCGCATGTCACCCCGTACATAACTTCTAAGCCGTTTGTAATGCGTTTAATTTCTTTTTCAATTGTGCGTTTGGTGTCGTTGGTTAAACCACGCACGTCGCCCTCAATCGTAATATGATCTTTAATGACGTTAAACTGGCCTTTACCGTCAAATGATCCGATTGTAATAACTCCTGTTTCAAATGGATTAAGGCGTCGAGATACGACCGTTTGAATTGAAGACACAAATTCTGCACCTGCGACAATCGCATCGTTTGCCGCATGTGGTGACGAGCCATGACCGCCTTTACCGATTACTTTGAGTTTGAAGAAGGCACGGCCTGTTTGGACATAACCAGGACGATAATATACAGTACCTGTTTCCATCGTGCTCATGACGTGGACGCCTAATACATGGTCAACACCCTCTAATACGCCATCTTTTATCATGCCAATGGCACCACCAGGGGGTACTTCTTCTGCAGGTTGGTGGATGACCACCACTTTGCCCGTAAAGTGGTCTTTCATTTCAGCTAATGTTTCTGCGAGCACTAACATGTATGCAGTGTGGGCATCGTGACCACAGGCATGCATAACACCTTTATTTTGGGAGGCAAAAGGTAAGCCCGTATCTTCTTCGATAGGTAGCGCATCAAAGTCGGCGCGAATGGCTAACGTTTTACCAGGACGTCCAGAATCAATAGTGATTTTGATACCACGCTCACCAATACCTTCTTCTATCGTCACATCTTTATCTTGATAAAAGTCGGCAATATATTTAGACGTCTGTTCTTCTTTAAAAGAGAGTTCGGGATGCTGGTGTAAATAACGACGAATTTCAATCATTTTTGATTCTTTTTCGGTCAATTTTTGAATTAATTTTTCACACATAATGGTTCATCTCCTTAACTCTATTTTAAAAGATTAAGTATCATATTTATTTCCCTTATATATCATTTCACTATACTATTCTCATTGTTTTCAACATAAAAAAAGAGATAGGACAAAAACAGATAAACTATTTTTGTCCTAATCCATATACTTTTTTACATCTATGAGATGAATCGCATTGGTTAATAATTTCAGATTATAGGTTAAGTCTTGGGTGACGAATTTTTCGCTGACTTCTAATTTCGGGTAAGATAACCGATCGATATAGGCAATGGATTCCGCATCGATGCCTGTACGTGTATTATACGATTGCCAAACTTGGTATAAGGCGCCATGTTCTTTATCTAGCGTGTAATGTTTGAGACGATAAAGTCCAGAGTATAGATGTTTAACCGTTAAGGCGACATCCTTATTTTCAAGAAAGGGCAGTGGTGAGTTGAGTGATAAATACGGATTAAAATGTTCCGCATCATAAACAATGATTTGAAAATGTTCTGGCCGACCTACAACAATACAATTATGGTCATGAAATAACACTTGGGATGATAGTTTTTTAAATAAATGACTTGTGAAAAACGCAGGTCGTTTACTATTGTATTGATGGAAAAGTTCAATGCTATTCATATATTCTTTTTCATTTTTCACATGTAATGTATGTAAATCATAATTAAGCCAATATCCAATCGTATCAATCATTTTATTTAAGCGTAAAAACTGTTCAAAAATAATGCCGCCTCTAAAATATTCACCATTCGTGAGATGCGTATCACCTGTTAACGTATTCCAATTAAGTAGAATAAGAGGTTTATCAATGTGATGTTGATTTAAAAAGGCTTTCACTTCATTGGCCTTATCAATAATATGATGTTTTGTATTTTCAAAAAGCTCATCATCTGTAATATCAAAATTAACCAAATCATTTTGGTTCGCATCGAAACTCACATGCCCAATATGTGATGTATCATATTGAAGCATATTCAGGGCATTTTGCGGATGGTAAAGGTCTAGATGAACGATACATTTTACATTCGGGATAAAACGTTCAACACAACGAATGACTTTTTGATATGCCGGTAAGTCTACATGTTTAATGTAGAGTTTTAAATTTAAGTGTTCTAAGGAATCATCACGCATCACAATATGCATTAAAAACGCTTTAAGTTGATCGAGATAGGCATCTAAGTCATCAAACGGTGATAGTGTCATAATTAAACCAATACGGTGTTGTTTTAAAAAATCAATACACGCATCCACCTTGTTGTAGCGCTGATAATTCGAAATAGATTCATCCGTAATAACTTCGTTTAAAATCAAATTTGGACTCGACAAAGGGTCATGAATTAAGACGTGTGTCAGACCGATGTCAGACTGACAGGTCACTAATTGTTGTTGGACGTGCGCGCTTAAAAGTGCCTCCATATTGCCAATTTGAATAATATGTTTAAAATGATGAATCGTTTCATCCGTTGGGTGAAGTGTCATTTGAATATGTTTACCGATTTCAGGATTTTGAACCAAATGTTGTTGATCATTCATAACATAGCGAGATAAATTTAAAATGAGTTCCTTTTTAGAGACGCTCGTGTGTGGCTTTGGTTGTGTATGAATTTGATGTACCTCACGATATTGCGTTGGTGTTGTGTTCATCTGTTTTTTAAACGTGCGAGATAAGAGTGCAGAATTACTAAAACCATTTTGAAGCGCAATCTCTATCATGGGTTTGTCCGTATGAATTAAGTCTAGAATGACATGATCTAAACGTACTTTGTTTAAGTATTGTAAAAAGCCCATGTTCAATTTTTTAGTAAACAATTTTGATAAATAAGCTGGAGACAGATTGACATATTGCGCCATATCATGAAGTGTAATCTCTTCATTAAAATGATGCTCGATATACTGGCAGACGCGATTCAAGCGCATATCTTCAGTCGTCGCCATACCGTGTTCCATATCTTTTTGAGGAATGTATTTCACCATTAATAACAAAAGTTCAATCATTTGTTGTTCAATGAGCAGTTTGAAATATTTGTTTTTTCGTAAGTACATAATGCCGATTTTAGCGAGAAAGTTCTTAATCCATTTCATCGAATCATCAGTAGAATCGGGTTCAAATACAGGAAGTCCATCAATTACATGATCAATAAATTGTAAATTCATATTAAACTGCATAAAGTCGCCATCTAAATCATTAATAATAAGCTCATCTCGATGATTTAAAAGTAAAACTTTGCCGGACTCAATATCGATATTAGTATTGTTAACAAGACATTGAAGACGTCCCTCAAGCACAAAAATATACGTGATTCCACTACATTTATACAGGGTACGTGGATGTAATGCATTGAACGAAATATGGTAGTTAGTCATCGTATCACTCACTCTTTATTTGTTAATTTCATTTTAACATGTTGTAGATTGTAAGAAGTGAATCGTTATGCTTCATATAAAATGATAAATCCATTATTCATAATCAGTATCCATGATGTCGGCATATTTTGCTTTATAGTTTTTAATCACTTCTTCTGAACAGCTGATGACATCTAATACATCGCTACTGATATATACGATATGATGATTGTTATAAAAAATGATATAAGGATTTATAAATGAACGAGGAACGTAGAGTAGATAATTTATCAAAGCTTCATTCGTAAGTTTGTAAAAGGTTGATATGATATATGTATCTTCACCGACGTGGACGTCTTCACGCCAATTTATAATATTAAAAAACCGGCCTACACGTGTTTTTTCTCTAGCATGAATCGGGGAAAGATACTTACTTAGGAATGAACAATGTGTTGTATCTGGGGTGTCAAACAACTGATTCACGATTGTGGTCACTAAAGGTTTACTAATCATATCAGCATCAAACCTTATGCGATGAGGGATTGAAACTTGAAAGAATGGTGTTTCGCTTTCTAAATCAAATGTTAGTGATAAATTTCTTAAGATTATATTCATTGGGATGCTCCATTCTCAATCGTTGTAAAATCAAGGTAAGATATGTAATTTGGCTGTTTTGTTGTTTAATGTGTGTGGCAGAACAGATTTCATTAAAACATAAATGACAGCAAAACCATTTTATCATTATTAGCTTATCATATAGATCGATATGTGAAGTTTCATTTGTATTCCTGTTTTAAGGAAATGTAAGAAACACCCTTCAAATATGAACCCATTCAGTATTTCTAAATATAATAAAAATACGCACATAATTGTTGAGCTTTATTTTAAAAACACTTATGATATAAGCGTATAAGACAATAATTAATTGTTCTACTTTTATACAATATACATAAAAAGGTGATTGGATATTATGAACAAATGGACAAAAACAGCAACAACACTTTTAGCTTTAGGGATGATTACGTCTACTGTACCTTCTGACACGTTTGCAGGTGCTGAAGCCCCAACACAACAAACTCAAACGCAAGCTGAATCAGATTATGTGAAACAATTGAGCGAACAAAATGTGATGAGTGTGGCATGGTACCAAAACTCTGCAGAGGCAAAAGCACTTTATGCTCAAGGGTATAACAGCGCGAAAGAAACGTTAAGTAAAAAAATTAAACAGCATAAAGGTGGCAAAAAATTAGCCATTGTTTTAGATATTGATGAAACGGTATTAGATAATTCACCATTTCAAGCGGCAAGTGCGTTAAATGGCACATCTTTCCCAACTGGATGGCACGAATGGGTGAAAAGTGCGCAAGCGAAGCCTGTTTACGGTGCGAAAGACTTTTTAACGTATGCAGATAAACATGATGTAGAAATATTCTATGTATCTGACCGCTCTCATGAAAAAGATTTAGATGCGACGATTAAAAACTTGAAAAAAGAAAAATTACCGCAAGCGGATAAAAAACATGTGTTATTGAAAAAAGCGGGCGATAAGAGTAAAGAAGAACGTCGTGATAAAGTACGTTCAGACTACAATTTAGTGATGTTATTTGGTGACAATTTACTTGATTTTGAAGAGCCAAAAGAAGCGTCTCAAAAATCACGTGATGAATTAGTTCGCCAACATGAAGATGATTTTGGAAGTAAATACATTATCTTCCCGAATCCAATGTACGGTAGCTGGGAAGCGACATTATACAATAATGACTACAGCATCAGTGCGAAACAAAAAGTGGAGAAACGTAAGCAATCACTTAAATATTTTGATATGAAAACAAATAAAGTGAAAACATATCAAGGAGAATAAGATACTCAAACCAATATAACAGCCGTAGATTCATGAGTCTACGGCTGTTACTTTATGTATTGGATTTTAACGCTTGTGGATCGACTTTTGATACATTACCATTTCTATCTAATAAAGGTGTTATACCTGTCCCAGCTCCAGCTCTATTTGATAGATACTGAATCCCTGTTTCTCTATCGGTTAGATGTAACAAGCTACCTCTTTAGACTGCCCGCATGCTTCTACAATAAAACGATTGTAGTTGTCTTTCGTAAACATCACTTTGACTCCCACCTTTCTTAAATGTGTGTCAACATCACTGTATCATTCATAACATATGACAATCAAAAATGATTATCTTTTTTCATTTTAATTTCAATCATTATTGTATTAAAATGTACTTTAACACATAAAATCGTTAAAAAGGAGTGGCTATCATGAAGTTAGGTATTATAGGAATTGGTAAAGTAGGAAGTCAATTTTTAACAGATATACAGTATATGAATCTCTTTTCAAAAATTGTTGTGATTGATTCTAATGCTCAATTGGCTGAAGGTGAAGTGTTAGATCACCATCATGCGCAAGGGTTGTCACGTACAAATCATATTGATATTTGCGTTGGAACATACAATGATTTATCAGATGCAGATGTGGTTGTGGTGACGGCAAGTGTGCCGATGGATCCGGATATTCCTGATCGCACAGCGTTAACGAAAGGGAACATTTCATTAATTGAAGACATTATGCATCAATTGTATCGCGTGACAACAAAACCACTCGTCATTTTTGTATCTAATCCTGTAGATGCGATGACGTATATTGCGACACAAGCGAATGACTATCCGAATGAGAAAATTATGGGAACAGGAACATTACTCGAAACTGCACGCTTTAAAACGCTCATCGCCGATCATTATGATATTGATCCAAAAAGTGTTGAAGGATTTGTGATTGGAGAACATGGGCAACATGCGGTGCCTGTATGGAGTAAAGTGACCATTTCAGGGATGTCGCTTGAAGAATTTGAAAAACTGTCGGACAAACCACGCATAAATAAAGAAGCCATTTCTCAACAAATCGATAAAGTATCTTTTGATGTATTAAAAAATAAAGGCTGGACAAATGTCGCAATTTCTAAAACAACAGTGAACTTAGTTAAAAGTTTAGTATTAAATGAGAAGTCAGTGATGCCGATTACATCACTTCAAGAACAAGATCAGATAGCTATCAGTTTACCAACATTAACGCATCAAAACGGTATTAACCAGGTATTTGATATTACACTTGATGAAGCGGAACAACAACATTTTGAGGCTGCAAAAAATTACATTAAAGCAACGATAAATATTAAAAATCAACGTTAATTTCCCATAAAGATGAACAGTTAACACCGATGATTCGGAGGTTAACTGTTTTTTATGTTGTACGTCAAAGTTATTTTTAGCACTTGTTATAATGTAAATTATTTTTGAATTGCCCGCTTTTCAAAGTTCAACGTTTATTAACAAACTTTTGACAGTTGTGTTAACAGTCTGATTTTTGTTTGAAATACTATATATAGTGTCTTAGATTGTAGGTAGACACAATATATAGAAAGGGTTGATGTTATGAAACAATTGGAAGTGGCTTTACAAGGACTCATCACCAAAGATCCAACAGTGGTGAATGAAAATGCGAATAAAGACAGCAACACGTTTTCAACAATGCGTGACTTAACAGCAGGGGTGGTTTCAAAATCATACGCATTAGAACATTTATTACCAAAACGTGTGGCGGAAGCACATAAAAATGGTGACATTCATTTTCATGATTTAGACTACCATCCGTTTCAACCTTTAACAAATTGTTGCCTTATTGACGCCAAATCAATGTTACAACATGGTTTTGAAATTGGAAATGCGAATGTGACCTCTCCTAAATCGATTCAAACCGCGACGGCGCAACTGGTTCAAATCATTGCGAATGTTTCAAGTAGTCAGTACGGGGGCTGTACTGTCGACCGCGTCGATGAATTACTCAGTACATATGCACGTTTTAATGAAGCACACCATAGATCCATCGCTACACAATTTGTAAAAGAAGATGCGATTGAAACATACGTTGACCAACAAGTGACAAAAGATATTGGTGATGCGATTGAAAGTTTAGAGTATGAAATTAATACGTTATATACGTCGAACGGACAGACACCTTTTGTAACTTTAGGATTTGGGCTTGGGACGGATACATTGAGCCGAAAAATCCAACAAGCGATATTAAAAACGCGTATTAAAGGATTAGGTAAAACACGCATGACGGCAATTTTTCCAAAATTAGTGTTTTCGATTAAAAAAGGTGTGAATTTTAGTGAGAACGATCCTAACTATGATATTAAACAATTGGCACTCGAATGTTCGACTAAACGAATGTATCCGGATGTCTTAAATTATGAGGCATTAGTGAATATATTAGGTGATTTTAAAGCACCTATGGGATGTCGCTCCTTTTTACAAGCATGGCGTGATGCTGAAGGTCAATTTGAAAATAATGGGCGTTGTAATTTAGGTGTAGTCACCCTAAACCTTCCACGTATAGCGATAGAATCAAAAGGTGATAAACTCGCGTTTTGGCAAATATTTCATGAACGTATGGATGTCCTACATGAAGCGTTACTGTACCGCTTAGAACGTGTGCTTCAAGCAACGCCTGAAAATGCGCCGATTTTATATAAGAGTGGGGCGTTTAAATATAAATTACAGCATAACGAACCCGTATCAGATGTGTTTAAACATCGTCGCGCCACAGTATCAATGGGATACATCGGCTTATATGAAGTGGCGACGGTCTTTTACGGTCCGAATTGGGAAACAAATCCTGAAGCTAAAGCATTTACGTTAGATATTTTAAAAGAAATGAAAGATTATCAACAAAAATGGACTGAAGATACAGATATTTGGTTTAGTATTTATAGCACGCCAAGCGAATCATTAACTGACCGCTTTTGTCGATTAGATTTTGAAAAATTTGGTGCGATTCCGAACATTACAGATAAAGGTTATTATACAAATTCCTTTCATTATGATGTGCGAAAAGATGTGACGCCTTTTGAGAAAATAGATTTTGAAAAAGACTATCCGTATTATGCAAGTGGTGGTTTTATTCACTATTGCGAGTATCCAAAGTTAAATCATAATTTGAAGGCGTTAGAAGCGGTATGGGATTATGCGTATGACAAAGTCGGCTATTTAGGAACGAATATTCCTATTGATCGTTGTTATGAATGTGGGTTTGAAGGAGATTTTGAAACGACAGCGCAAGGTTATACATGTCCTCATTGCGGTAATAGTGACCCTAAAACGATTGATGTGGTCAAACGGACGTGTGGTTATTTAGGAAATCCAGTTCAAAGACCCGTCATTGAAGGACGTCAAAAAGAAATTTGTGCTCGAGTGAAACATATGAAAGATGGCAAAAACCATGACCGTTCTTGATATTGTAGAAGGACGAGGCTACATTGCGAAAATCGAACAACAAAGTTTTGTTGACGGGGAAGGTGTACGCGTCAGCATGTATGTGTCAGGGTGCCCATTTCAATGTGAAGGGTGTTATAACGTTGCTGCTCAAAAATTTAATTATGGCGAAACTTTTTCTGACGATATTTTAGAAGAAATTTTGACCTACTGCGAACCAGATTACATTTCAGGCCTGAGTATTTTGGGTGGAGAGCCATTTTGTAATATTGATATTACGTTAAAAGTGGCGCGTGCGTTTCGTGAAAAATTTGGCCAGCGTAAAACATTATGGGTTTGGACGGGGTTCCTATTCGAATATTTGAAAAATGATACAGGTCCAAGACGTCAATTATTGACCTTTGTCGATGTGTTAGTCGATGGATTATTTATACAATCATTATATCAACCCAATTTAGCGTATAAAGGGTCGTTAAATCAACGTGTGATTGATGTTCCACGTGCTTTGGAAATGAATCGACCCATCATATATACTGAATAGTAAATAATAAAAAGGATGATTCATTATGAAACAAGGATATTTAACGTTGCTTATCGGCATTTTATTCTTGATAAGTGCTATCGTGTTTACCGTGAAACATTCATGGTTGTTCACTACAATTTTTATCATTGTAGGTGTGATGTATATTTTTAAATATTTTAAATTGAAGAAAAATGGCTCACAGTAACACCTAACGTTCATTTATTTCAATCAATAAAACAGGCTATCGTTACGAGGGGGGCTCTGTAACGATAGCACTGCTTTTTAGAAACATATCAATTCTAATTTATATTTGAAGTTTAATCATGCACTTAAATTGTTGGATTTGTGAATATCAAGCAACAGTTCCAGTGTCCTATCACTTGCTCTTTGTCTCTTACATGTGATTGATGTGTATTAAAAGTTGTTGCTGAGTATACCTGTAAATGTGCCAATCAAGGGGGCAACTTGATAGCAAGGCACGGCTTTACGGTAGGGTTTAATTTTTAATATTACATTGTAACTAGAATTTTTTTGATTTTAGTTGGATCAATGACAACACCCATACGGTGTTCTTCTAAAACTCTGTTTAATTGGAATGTGTAGTAGTCATTCTTTTTGCCAGTATCCATTACAACTCTAATTTTACCGTTGCTGAGACCATTTTCATATAAACCGTATCGCTGTATCAATATTTTTTTGATTTTAAAATCTAATTCTTTCAGTGAAATTTGTTCTTTAGAAATAAGGTATGGGAATGAACCTAATAAAGCAGGTTTGCCATCCGCACCTTTTTTCGCCACGGTAATTGAAGGGCTTGCGACATAATCAAAATATTGCGCTTTATTAGTCTTCGTAATACCGCCAGTCGTTTTAACGATTTTACTATTAGGATTATTTTCGTTTACAACGAATACATCAACACCTGTTAAATTCGCAGTGTAAAGACCTTGATCAATGCCTTTAAGTTTAATCGCTGTTGTTTTTGTATTGTCTTTAACGACAACTACATTTTCACGCTTAGGTGCTGCATAAGCGTTTACGTTACGTAATTCTGTATAACCATTTGAGTAATACGCTTTAACCTTTTCGAAAGTTGTTTGATTACTTTGTGTAGTTTCTGCTTTTGGCGTTGCAGCACTTACAGATTGAGCGTTTGTTGTTATAATTCCTGTTGTTAAAATTCCTAATGCTAAACTTGCTTTAGCAATTGTAGATAATTTCATATTCTTAGCTCCTTTATGTTGTACAAAGTGATAGTAAATGGAAAACTTAAAATACGACCAATCCCTTTTAGTATAAGCGAGGACTTTAATTTTTAAAATTAAATAACGTTTAACTATACATAACGTTTATTTAAATAATCTACTAATTATATAAAAAAGTTAGCTTATAGAACAATCACAGAGCGTGCGTGTAATGTTCTGAAATTACAACTTGATATCGATTTTCTTTATATGGATATCAATATGTTCTATATCTTCTGGACTAATTAACACGCCCATTCTTTTGTACTGTAATGATTGCGTTAAATCGATTACGTGGCGTTTTCCATTTTTCATTTTTACGGTAATGTCTCCGTATTTATAGCCGTTTTCATATAACTCAGCATTTTTAATAAGATCTTGTCTTAATTTAAAATCTAATTCTTTTAAAGTCAGCTGCTGTTTGTTTGAGCTAATATTATAATGATAATCCCCTTGTACTGTTTCAGTCGTTTTATATAATGAAACGGCTATTTTAGTGCTCCAATTCAGATTGCTTGTAAAATTTGTTCTTGATAAACCGCCCACGGAGTAGTGTACACGTTGATTGCCTTCTTCTTGAACTGTAAATACATCTAAATTATGTACTTTGCCGTTAGCGTATGCATTTTTATCATCTCCAGATAATAAAATATTTGTGAGACGGCCCTTTGATCTAAGAAAGGCTTTATTGCCTTTTTTAAATACAGATACTTTTTTATATTCATAATATGGACGTGAATAATACTCGTGTAAAAATTTGTTTTCTGAATTAACAATTCTTGGACGTGAATCCTCTTGATGATTTGCTTGTGCATATTGTACGTTTGTTGTTATAACACCTGTAGTTAAAATACCAAGTGCCAATGTTGTTTTAGCAATTGTAGATAATTTCATATTTTTAGCTCCTTTTTGATAGGTCAATTGATGCGCAGTACGCATTAGAATACTACGACCAATCACGCATCAAGTGCCTTTGTGAGAAAGTGTTTAAATAGCGTTACACACTATAAAAAGTCCGATAAATTTAAAAACCGATAGTTGAAATACACGTGTGTGTGCCGGTTTTATGATTTCATTTCTACGTGAATATGATCAATTTGTGTGGCATCAATGACTGTACCCATTTGAGACACAGGCAATTTATCACTCAAATCAATGTCATGTCTTACATTATCTTTCATTCTAATAAAGATGTTGCCATGCTTGTAACCGTTAGTATATAAACCATCATGTTCAACAAGTTGTTGTCTAAGTTTGAAATCCAACTCTTTTAGAGATACATTTTGTTTTTCAATTGATAAATGGACATCATCTGTGAAAATGCCTGTACCATTGGATTTGCGTAATGAAATTTTAGGCGTGATAGGGTCATCTTTCAGTGATATTGTGTTTTGTGTAATTCCACCGATAGATGGAAGTTTCGTATCATTGTATTCTCTTACGGCAAACACATCGATATTAGAAACTGGACCGTCTTGATATTTATTTAATTCACTTTGTGGTAGTTGAATACGTAGAGGGTGATGATCAGTTTCGACTGTAATTTGGTTGTCTTTCTTAGTACCTGATACATTATTGAATTCATAATAAGCTTGTCGATAATATGAATGTAATGATGTATTGTCTTTATTGATAATTTGTACGCCGGAGTTAAAGCTTTCTGCAGCATTGGCTGATTGAGCATGTGTTGTTATGATTCCTGTTGTTAAAATACCTAAGGCTAAACTTGATTTAGCGATTGTAGATAATTTCATGTCTATTGCTCCTTTTATTTAAAAATATGATGATTATTGATTACGTAATACAAATCATTACTTTCATTATAAGGAGGAGCATCATTTTATAGAATTAAATACCGATTAATAACATGTTAATAAGTTATAAAAGGTTAGTTGAGTGGTATTAATGAGAGTCCAAAAAGATGATTTATAGAGTAACTGAGATAAAAAAACAACGACGTGTTTTCACATGTCGTTGTTTCTTTTTTTATCACTTTTTGAACAATTATTTTTGTTGAGACGTACGTTTTCTACGGATGAAACACATTGCACCAAGCCCAGCAAGCAATGTGCCGATGAGGCCAGAATGAGTACTTTCATGACCTGTTTCTGGTAAAGCCGCTTTAGGAGAGGCTTGAGATTTATAGCTTACAGGTTTTACCATTTGAACGTGTACAGCATGGTGTGACTGAGTCATATGAGACATTGGTTCCGGCGTTGGTTCTGGAGTCGGCTCAGGCGTTGGTTCTGGAGTCGGCTCAGGCGTTGGTTCCGGAGTCGGCTCAGGCGTTGGTTCTGGAGTCGGCTCAGGTGTTGGCTCCGGAGTCGGCTCAGGCGTTGGTTCCGGAGTCGGCTCAGGCGTTGGTTCTGGAGTCGGCTCAGGCGTTGGTTCCGG